>DATGDQ010000152.1:0-10832 GCA_035310785.1 Gemmatimonadaceae bacterium
GTCGCTGTAGACGAGGCCGGGCTTGGGGTCGAGCTTCTTGATCTCGTCGGCGGCCTTCTGCACGTCGCTCGGGCTGATGCCGAATCGCTTGGAGATCTCGCTGCGGCGATGGTTCCGGAGCTCCTCGAAGCAGTCGCGGACGAGGCGATACGGCACCGATTGCTCGAGCCCCGCCTCGCGCAACTGAATGAGGAGACACTCGCGGAGGTCGCGCGCACCGACGCCCGGAGGATCGAGCGCCTGGATCTTCCGGAGCATCTCCTCGCACTCGGCCTCCGTGTAATACGGAAGGTCCTCCGTGTCGCGGCCGAGCTCCTCCGCGGCCTTCTCCACCCACTCGTTGATCCCGCGCCGGATCTCGTCGAGGGAGCATGCGAGATAGCCGTCCTCGTTGATGTTACCGACGAACTCTTCGGCGAGTTGCTGCTGACGCTCGTCCAGATCGAGCAGCTGGACCTGGTCGCGCAGATGGTCGCTCAGGTCGCGGCGATCGACCGTGACGGGCTCGAAATACTCCTTTTCCTCGTGCTCCTCGGGCCTGCCGCCGGCGTCGAAACCGTTGAGCAGAATCTCTTCCCAGTCGATTTCGTCGGCGGCCTCTTCCTTCTGCTTCTCATCCTCGTTCTGTTCGCCTTCCTCTGCAGTGGACTCCTCGTCGTCCTCATCTTCCTCGGCCATCTCGAGAAAGGGGTTGTTGAGGAGCTCCTGCTTGAGGTGTTGCTGCAGGTCCAGGAGCGGCATGTACAGGAGATCCATCGCCTGATACAGGCGCGGATTGATCTTGATCTCCTGCTTCATTTGGGTGTGCTGCGACATGCCGGATCTCATGCAGCACCTCCTCTGCGCTCTCTGCCGTTGCCTTCGGCGAAGCGTGCGCGCAACCGCGCCGCCAACGTGGGTCCCAGGTAGATCTCGGCGACCGTTTCGTCGAATACGAGCTCGCGGACGGTGCCCGATACCTTCACCTGCCCGTCGAACATGATGTACGCGCGGTCAACGATATCCAGTGTCTGCTCCACGTTGTGATCGCTGATCAGCACCCCGATCCCACGGTGACGAAGCCCGGCAACGATCGACTGAATGTCGTGCACGGCTATCGGATCGACTCCTGCGAACGGTTCATCCAGCATCATGAACTTCGGCTGCGTCACGAGCGCCCGCGTGATCTCGAGGCGTCGTCGCTCCCCTCCGGAAAGCGAATAGGCGCGGTTCTGCCGCAGGTGCGCGATGCTCAACTCTCCCAATAGCTGCTCCAGCCGTTGCTCCCGATCGCGCGCCGACAACTTCATCGACTCGAGAATCGCGAGAATGTTCTCCTCCACCGTAAGCTTACGAAATATCGACGGCTCCTGCGAAAGGTAGCCAATGCCCAAGCGCGCCCGCTTGTACATCGGCATCTCCGTAATATCGTGATTGTCGAGGAGGATTCGCCCCTCCTGCGGCTGAATGAGCCCGACGATCATGTAGAATGTCGTCGTCTTCCCCGCCCCGTTGGGGCCCAGCAGTCCGACGATTTCCCCCTGTTGCAAGCGCAAGGCCACGTCGTTCACGACCCTTCGCCGCCGGTAAGTCTTTACCAGTGAACGTGCTTCGAGAATGCTTCCGTTCTCGATCGGCTCACTGGGTCGTCGCGCTCCGGCGCGCACGATCACGTGCTCGCCCGTGTGCTTGAGCACTCCCTCCACACCCGAGTCCTGAATCGCCTGCTGGAAGGGCGCCAGCTGGCTCCAGTGCCTCGGCTCGATGTGTATCAGGGAGTCGTTGCCGATCTGTCCCGCGGGCATCGTGACGAGGCCGTCCTGCGCGAGGCGCGGGAGCACCGTGCGGGTGAGATGCTCGCGCACCTCATCGAGACCCAGGCGCCCCGCCTCCCGATCGGCATCGCGACCCTCGTCCCGAACCATCCCGAGATAGTCGTTGCGATACTGGATCGCCATGTTGTTGAACGGGACCTCGCCGTCGCTCCGGGCGGCGCAGACGAGCGCGTGGAGCGCCATGGCCGTCCACCGATCCCCGTGCGCGTGCTCCTCGATGAAGCGCTGAACCTGGAGCGGCAGCTGGCGCTCGATCACGGGCGCCTTCCCGGGCGCCGGGTGGACCGGGTAGTCTGTGGCCGAGCCTCCAGTGTGTCCGAACGCCCGGGCACCTGCGGCTCGAGGTAGACACCCTGCGCCTTGTCGGTCACGTCGACGGTTTGCACCACGCGATTCGCGAATGCGATGGAGATCTCGCGACCCTTCACGTAGTTGATGGCCGGCCCGACGACGCCGCTATCCTTGGCAGCCAATTGATAGAAGGACTGCGCGCTTCCCTGGGAGACGAGTTGACGCATCTGCGGACGGCTCGTGCTGTCGCCGCGCGCCTGGAGGCTGTCGAAGTACGCGATGATGGTGTCGCCGCGCATCCAGTCCTTCTCCTTCGTGTGCAGCTTCGCCGTGTCGGGCATGCTCTGCGCATACGCCTTGCGCACCGCTCGAATTTCGCGCGTACGCTGCCCCGGCATGCGGAGATCGATCGAATCCGCGATCACGTCGTACTGCGGATTGACCGCGCGCGCCCGCGACTTCCCCCAGGCGTACATGCGCTGGAGCAGCCCCGCGCTCATGCGAAAGTCGATCGTATCTGCGGTCATCGTCGCACTGTCGCTCACGCTCTTCGCCTTCCCCTTCGACAGCACGCGCTCGAGCGCATGCTCCTTTCCGAACAGGTCGATCACATCGCCGTACAAGGTGAACTCCTTCTTGCCGCGCGACACGATCTTCGGCGAGCGCATGAGGCGCGCGAACTCGGACTGGCTGTTCATGCTCGCGGTGTCGCCCGTGGCGACCACGTCGGTTCGCGTGATCACCACATTCTGTGAGGCGTACACGAGAGTGTCGCCGTCCATCACGACGGTGTTTGCAACCACCATGGTGGGCTCCGACGGTTTGCCCGTCGAGTCCGTCTGCACGATGTTGATCGTGGGACGGCCCGGCGCCACCATGCGCGCCACTGCGCGGATCTTCGGAACGGCGCGATAGTACTCCACGCGCGGACCCACCAGCGTCGTTCCGCTCGGCAGGAGCCCGTGCACGTTGCCCTCCGAGAGCAGGTGCTCATCCGCGAGATAGTACGTCGCGACATCGGAATCCATCGTGAGACGCGGCTCGACGTAGTGCACGTGTCCGATCAGGTGCCACATGTGCAGATCGCCGAACCACTCCGCGCTGTCCGACACGAGCGTGATCTGCTGCGCTGGACAGTGTCCCGTGATTCCGCCGCCCACGAAGTTGTTGTACTCGCCGCTGGGCAACTTGGCGGACGTGAAGTGCGTGGAATCCGAGTTGGGAGTGACGATCAGGTCGCACTGCCCCGACGGCGCGACGCCCGGTGGCAGCGGCTTGACCGATGTCGGGGCGCCGGGTGGTGCTGGAGGCGCCGGAGGGCGTGTCGGCTGCTGCGCCGCGAGCGGAGCCGCGAACGCGCAGAACGCGAGCAGCGCCATTCGTGACATGCGGGTGCGAACGCGTGTGCTCATTGCGGGTGATCGTGCCCTGGCAGCGGGAGCGGTCCCTGGCCGCTGATGACGCGCTTCACCTGGACGTTGATCAGGTTCGGATCGGACACGAACCCGATCCCACGAAGCTGCCGAGTCGGCTCCGTCATCACGAATGGGCTATCGCTCGAGATCTCGTTCGTGCCCTGATTGTAATGCAGCTGCTCGGTCGTCAGCCGTTTTCCATCCGTGGTGACGACGAGAACGTTTCTGCGCGCATCCATCGTGGAGCGCGCCGTCATGTACGTGCCTTCCTTCGACGTGAGCACCGCACTGGCCGCGCCCTGCGCCGTGAAGAAGGTCGTCTTCTCGTTTCGCACCTCGATTCTCGAGCTGCCGTCGAAGAAATATCCGGTGTCCGCCTGCAGCTGTGCACGCAACAGTCCCCTGTCGGTAATGAACGTGCTGATGCCGAACATTACCTGATCCGCCGAATCGGCAAGAGGGTTCCGCGCGGCGATGGGTGGCTTGGTGCCCTCCTGGCACGCGCCGAGCCCCGCGAATCCGAGCAGCGACAGGAACAGCGCGAGCCGCTTCACAGGACGCCTGCGCGCATCAGGTCGTGCAGATGTATCATCCCCACGAGCCGCTCGCGATCATCGATGACCGGGAGCGCCATGATTCCATGCTTCTCCATGCGAAAGGCGCCCGCACTCGCGAGCTCACCGTCGTGAACGATCTTGGGAGAGGCATTCATCACCTGCGATACCGGCACCGAAAGAAAGTCATCACCTCGCTCCATCAACCGCGTCAGATCGCCGGCCGTGATGACCCCGAGCACTCGCTTCGCATCATCGACGATCGCCACGGTCCCCCGTCGCTTGGCCAGCAGCACGACCGCTTCCCGCATGTGCGCGGTGGGCGGAAGCATCGGGACGTTCTCCGAGACCATGAGGTCACGCACGCGCGAGACGAGCTTGCGTCCGAGCGAGCCGCCCGGATGCAGCCGCGCGAAGTCCTCGCGACGAAATCCCTTGGCCGAGAGGAGGGCCACGGCGAGTGCATCGCCGAGCGCCAGGGCGGCCGTCGTGCTGGTGGTGGGCGCGTCCGTGGTTGGACAGGCTTCATCCTCCACGCTCGCATCCAGGAGCACGTCGGCCTGCCGCGCGAGGAAGGACTCCGTGGCGCCGGTCAGCACGATGAGAGATACCCCGAACCGCTTGAGCTGCTCCACCAGCGGCGTGAGCTCGTCCGTCTCGCCACTCTTGGAAATGAAGAGCGCGACATCGCGGGGCCCGACAAGGCCGAGGTCGCCGTGCATCGCCTCGGTCGGATGCAGAAACGTGGCGGGAGTGCCGGTGGAGCGGAGCGTGGCGGCGATCTTCTGCCCGATGAGCCCGGACTTGCCCACTCCGCTGACTATCACCTGCCCGTCCGCTGCTGCGAGCAGGTTCACGGCGCTCGCGAAGCTCTCGTCTATGCGCGCCGCGAGCGCGTCGAGCGCGTCGCGTTCCATGCGGATCACGGTGCGCCCGCGGTCGATGAGCTCCGCGGAATTCACCGCAGCACCTCGAGCTTCGTGTCGATGCGCTCGACGAGATAGTCGGATACGACGCGCTCCCAGTCGCCGCGCGCCTTGAGCAGCAGCTCTGCGAATTCGCGCACCGCGCCGAAGCCGCCCTTGCGCGTGAGCTGCAGAGTGCACAGCTCGCGAATTTCGGGTACCGCGTTCCCCACTGCCACCGGAAGACCCACAGCGCGCAGCACCGGATGATCGGGAAAGTCGTCGCCCACGAACGCGGTGTCCTGGAGCGAGATGTCGAACCGCTCGAGGATGCGGTGCAGCGCGGGGAGCTTCCGAGCCTGTCCGTCCTGAATGAGATCATCGACCTCGAGCTCGGCGGCGCGCAGCCGCACACTCTCCGACACGCGCCCGGTGATGATCACGACCTTGATGCCCGACGCGCGCAGAAAACGGATGCCCAATCCGTCCTGGATGTCGTAGCGCTTGAACTCCTGCGCCATGCCGCCCACGTCGCCGAGATAGATCCCGCCGTCGGTCATGACGCCGTCGACGTCGAGCCCCACGAGCTTGATCCGCCTGGCGAGCGCTGAGCTGATCATGTGCGGCACAGTCGCCAGAGCTCCACCGCACGCTCGATCACGCCACCCACCTCTGCGAGCGGAAGCATGTTCGGCCCATCGCTCGGCGCGTCCGCGGGATTCGGGTGCGTCTCGAGAAAGAGCCCGTCCGCTCCCGCCGCGACCGCCGCGTACGTGAGTGGCGGAATGAATTCGCGCGCGCCACCGCTCGCCCCACCTTCTCCGCGACCGGGTTGCTGCACGCTGTGCGTGCCATCGAAGATCACGGGTGCGTCGCACGCCGCGCGCATGCGCACGATCGAGCGCATGTCCACGACGAGATCGCCGTATCCGAAGAAGGTGCCTCGCTCCGTGACCGCCACCTCCCGCGTAGTACCGGCGCGCACCTTGTCCACGGCGCCTCGCATCCCTTCCGGATGCATCCACTGCCCCTTCTTCACGTTCACGGGCTTGCCCGTCGCGCCGGCAGCGGCCAGCAGATCCGACTGGCGGCAGAGAAACGCGGGGATCTGCAGCACGTCCGCAACCTGGGCCGCGATCGCGCACTGCTCGGGAAGATGCACGTCGGTGAGCACCGGAAGCCCCGTGCGCTCGCGCACGCGCGCGAGCGAGGTGAGTCCTTCATGGATCCCGGGACCGCGCGCCGCGCCACGATTGGAGCGATTGGCTTTGTCGAAGCTCGCCTTGAAGATGATCCCTCCCGGCACACGCTCGGCCAGACGCGCGAGGTGATCGGCCACGCGAAAGTTCAGCTCATCGTCCTCGATGACGCACGGTCCGGCGATGACGAAGAACGCATCGACCGGAAAGCGAGCTCCGGTCATCAACCTGCCGCGTGCGCTCGCTGCGACCGCTCGCGCTCATCGGCGCGTCCCTGGCTCGCGCGAACGGCCGCGCCGATGAAGCCGGCGAAGAGCGGATGCGGACGCGTCGGGCGCGAACGAAGCTCGGGATGGAACTGGCAGCCCACGAACCACGGATGATCGGGAATCTCGATCAGCTCGACCAGCGATCCGTCGGGCGACAGCCCGCTGAAGCGCACGCCGTGCCGCTCGAAGACCTCGCGATAGGCGTTCGAGAACTCGTAACGGTGGCGATGCCGCTCGCTCACATCCGATGCCCCGTACATGTGCGCGACGAGGGATCCCGGCTTGAGGCGCGCGGGATAGGCGCCGAGACGCATGGTGCCGCCCATGTCCGTGATGTGCTGCTGGGACTCCATCAACGAGATGACGGGGTTGCCGCACTCGGGCGCGAACTCGCTCGAATGGCTGTCCTCGAGTCCGCACTTGTTGCGCGCAAACTCGATCGACGCAACCTGCATCCCGAGACAGATTCCGAAGAACGGGATTCCCTTCTCGCGCGCGTAGCGAACGGCCGTGACCATTCCATCGACGCCGCGAACGCCGAAGCCGCCGGGTATGAGCAGTCCATCCACATCCTCGAGCAGCTCCGCCGTGCGCTCGATCGACGTGAACAGATCACTCGAGATCCACGTGATGTCGACACCCGTGTCGTTGCTGATGCCGCCGTGGATGAGGGATTCGTGCACGCTCTTGTAGCTGTCCACGAGCTCCGTGTACTTGCCGACGACGGCAATGCGCACGCGTCCGTGCGGCGCATAGATTCGCGATACCATCTCGCGCCAGGGCGCGAGGTCGGCCTTCTTGCCTCCGAGGCCGAGTCGCTCGACGACGCGGTCATCGAGTCCCTGCTCGTGGAACGAGAGCGGAATCTCGTAGATGGACGGCACGTCGCGGCTCTCGATGACGGAGCCGAACTCCACGTTGCAGAACAGCGCGATCTTGCGCTTCACGTCTTCGGAGAGCGGACGCTCGGTACGGCAGATGAGCATGTCCGGCTGGATCCCGATCTCCATGAGCTCGCGAACCGAGTGCTGCGTCGGCTTCGTCTTCACCTCGCCGGCGGCGCTGATGAACGGGACGAGCGTGAGATGGATGAAGACGGCATTCTCGCGGCCGATCTCGTGACGGAACTGACGAATCGCCTCGAGGAACGGAAGCGACTCGATGTCACCGACGGTGCCGCCGATCTCGACGATGACGACGTCGTTCTCGGGCGCGACGCGGCGCATCGAGGACTTGATCTCGTCGGTGATGTGCGGAATCACCTGCACCGTGGAACCGAGGTATTCGCCCCGCCGCTCCTTGGTGATGACGTTCTGATAGATGCGCCCGGTGGTGATGTTGTTCGACTGCGAGAGCGAACGATCGATGAAGCGCTCGTAGTGTCCGAGGTCGAGATCGGTCTCGGCGCCATCGTCGGTGACGAACACCTCTCCGTGCTGGAACGGAGACATGGTTCCAGGATCGACGTTGATGTACGGATCGAACTTGAGCATCGTCACGCGCAGCCCTCGTTCGACGAGCAGTCGTCCCAGTGATGCCGCGGCGATTCCCTTCCCGAGCGATGACACCACACCACCGGTCACGAAGATGTACTTCGGGGTCGTCTGGGTCGGGCTGGTGGCTGGTGTCATTTCACGTCCGCGCTAAGGTGAGTCCAGTTCTCGTTCGCCCGTGTCAAATCGTCTTCCGTGTCGAGACCACCAGGCGGGGCTTCGGCAATCGTCGCGACACCAATGGCCATTCCTGCCGCGAGCGGTCGCAGCTGCTCGAGTCGCTCGATTCGCTCCAAAGGATGCTCCGGAAGTGCCACCCAGCGGCGCAGCGCCCCCGGCGTATATGCGTACACACCAATGTGCTGGCGAACCGTGCTCTCGAGCACAGAGCGATCCTGGGGCTCGCGCAAAGCCGGAATTCCCGCCCTCGAAAAGTACAACGCGCGGCCGTCGTCGGCACACACGACCTTCACGACGTGTGGAGTCTCGAGCGCCGCGATCGGGACGTGCGCCGCCGCCGTTCCGAGCTCGAACCGGCCGCCCGCGACGCATCCCACCGCGCCCTCGAGCGCCGCACCGCTGATGAAGGGCTCGTCGCCCTGCACATTCAGCACGACATCGAAGCGGCCATACTCGGCGTGCGACACCACCTCGGCCACGCGATCGGTACCGGATGTGTGGTCGTCGCGCGTGAGCATGCACTCGGCTCCAGCCTCGTGTGCGGCGTGCTGGACCTCGGCGCTGTCGGTCGCGATCAGACAGCGGTCCGCGACATCGAGCGCGATGACACGCTGCCAGACGCGGATGACGATGGGAACGCCGGCGAGGAGTCGAAGCGGCTTGCGGGGAAGCCGCGTGGCGGAGAGTCGCGCTGGGATGACCGCCAGCGTGCTCACGGCCAAAACTGGATTGAGTGCCCGGCCGCGAATTGCACGATCCGCAATTTACGCTCGCGCGCTCACGGAATCAAATGCTGGCGCCGCGGGCAGAGGGCTCGGCCGAGCGCCTAACGAAGGAGCGAAAGTCCGAGCGAGAAGGTATGATCGCCGTTGGCGGGGTCCACGAATATCTCGCCGGTGAAAAAGCCCAGCGTGAGGCGTGCGCCAATGTTGCTGTCGAAGCGGCCAAGGCTCCCCACCCCAGTACTCCCCAACATCTCGCGCACCGTGATGATCGGTGTGCCGAGGTACGGGATGTGGAGCGTCTCGATCGGAAAGTTGTACAGCCCCTCGAAGAAGACCATCTGATCACCGCCGCGGCTCAGAATGGGCTTGGTGGGGAGCGTGCCGCTGCCGCCGATGTAGGCGAAGCGCTGCGGGGGCGCCGTGTCGCCGGCGGTGAGGACCAGGTGCGAGTGAAACACGAACGTCTGCGTGCCGAGCTTCGTGACGAAGGTCGGGAAAGTCGTGCGCGCGTAGATCGTCGTCTGCGTGAAGCGCTCATCGCCCGGCGCATCGAGCACGACCTCGGCATCGGCTCCGAGCTCGAACGCGACGTGCTCGCGCTCCCAGCTTCCGCGCGCGCCGAACAGCGCGCTCGACATCCTTCCGCGCTCGATGGCGGGATTCGGACGCCTCATGTGCAGGGTGTCGTCTCGATTGAAGAAGCTCCACGGCCCCCCACCGCGCACCGAGCGGTCATCCTCGGTGCGGCCGCCGCCGGAGAGTTGCAGCTCGCCCTCGGAGAAGAGCCACTCGTGCGCGACGCGCCCTTCGAATCGCGTCGAGCGCCAGTAGTTTCGATAGTCACTGCCAACGCCGAGCGTGGAGACCGTGTTGGCGAGATCCGACTGAATCCACGAGTCGTTCGAGAGTGTCGTGCGGCCGCCGAACGCCGTGGCGCTCCAGCCGTGACGAAGCTTCGCGCGAACCGACACCGCCGGATCGTACGCGCCGAGATTCGAGCGATAGGTCAGCGTAGGATCGATGACCAGCCGGGAGTCGGCCAGCGTGATTCGCGGTCCCCACGGAAGCGAGAGTCCGTCGACACGGTCGTAGAGCGGCATTCGTGCACCGAACAATCCCGGCAGCCCGAATGTCGGGATCGTGTCCTCCGGAGGAGGAGGTACGCGATAAGTGAGCTCGATTCCGGTGCTCGTGCGTGCGGTGTCGAAGTGCACATCGCGAAACGCGAGCTTTTCGCCACCCACTTTTGCCTGCTGCGAGTCGTACACGCCTCCACCGATCGCCACCGCGCGTCCGTCGATCTTCGCACCCGGTTGCAGGAACAGATCTCCATTGATGACCACTACGTCGCCGTGCACGGTGCTCGCGACCGTCGCATCGGAATTGAGCACCACCACCGTGGTATCGAACACGGAGTCGCGAAAGAGACGAGTGTTGTACTGCTCGTGTCGCACGAGGTAGCGATGCGACAGCGTCTGCTCCACGATCTGCTCGGCCTCGGTCGGTCCGGGCGCGCGGATGCGCAGCGAGTCCTGCGCTCGCGCGCCGCTCGCGAACGCACCCAGGGCGAACAGTGTGACAGCGACAGCCTTCACGCGGCCGCCATCGAGAGGAAGTTCTGCAGGATGCGCTTGCCCTGCTGCGTCAGCACCGACTCGGGGTGGAACTGCACGCCCCACACCGGATGCGATACGTGGCGCACCGCCTGAATCTCATCGGGCGAATCACCCGTCGTGGCGAGAATCCGCAGTACGGGCGGAAGCGTCTTGCGCTCGACAATGAGCGAGTGGTAGCGCATCACCTCGAGCGGCTCGGGAAGGCCGGCGAAGAGTCCCGTCCCGTCGTGCGTGATCCGCGAGGTCTTGCCGTGCATCACCCGGTCGGCGCGAATGACGACTCCCCCGTAGGCTTCGCCGATCGCCTGATGCCCGAGGCACACACCGAGGATCGGTATCTCACTCCCCCATCGCTTCACGACGGGAACCGT
>DATGDQ010000153.1:0-1856 GCA_035310785.1 Gemmatimonadaceae bacterium
CGCTTGCAGCGCGATGTGGTGTCGCGCTCGTCGCTGTATTCGATGCTGCAGCAGCGATATGCCGAAACGCAGCTCGCCGCGGCGGCTGCAACGCCCGACGTGAGCATTCTCGATACGGCCGTCGCACCCGTGGCACCCACCAAGAACACGGCTCCGACGATTCTGCTCCTGGCGCTCGTCGTGAGCTTCGGCGCGTCGATCGGACTCGCGCTGCTGCTCGATCATACGGACCCGCGCCTGCGCTATCCGGAGCAGGTCACGCGCGAGCTCGGTCTCTCGATCCTGGGCGCCGTCCCCACGATCAAGCGCTCACGCGCCGGCGATCCCGATCCCGAGGAAGCCGCGCAGGTGATCGAGTCGTTCCGCACGATCCGCATGGCGATCACGAATCAGTACGATGCGAGCGGGTCCGCGATGCTCACGGTTTCCAGTCCGGGAGCGGGCGACGGCAAATCACTCGTCTGCTCGAATCTCGCGCTCTCGTTCGCGGAGGCGGGATACCGCACGGTGCTCGTTGATGGCGACACGCGCCGCGGCCAGCTGCACGCCATGTTCGGCGCGAACCGGCGCCCGGGGCTGCTGGATCTGCTCGGCGGCGATGCGCCGTTCGAAGCCGTGCTTCGCTCGACCACGCATGAACGGCTCACGCTCATTCCGTGCGGCACACGCCGTCATCGTGGACCCGAGCTGCTGCACTCGCAGGCGATGTCGCAGTTCATCGCGGAGCTTCGCCGCCGCTATGATGTGGTCGTCGTCGACAGTCCGCCGCTCGGCGCAGGAGTGGATCCGTTCGTGCTCGCCGCGGCCACGCAGAACATGCTCGTCGTGCTTCGGACGGGAGCAACGGATCGCAAGATGGCGGAGAGCAAGCTGAAGCTGCTCGATCGCCTGCCCGTTCGGATGCTCGGCGCGGTGCTCAACGACATTCGCGCGCAGGGCGAGTACAAGTACTACTCGTACCTCTACGGCTACACCACGACCGAGGACGACGAGCTGCCGCGTACCTCGCCGCAGGTGGGCGAGCTTACAGGGCGAACCTGACCGGAGTGCTGTCGAAGGCGCGGAGCTGATCTCCACGCTCCGCGTCGCGCACCTGGCGAAGGGCCGTGTTCGCGCGAAGCAGCATCTCCACGGCATCCACGGGACTGTTCGCGCTGTCCGATACCGAGCAATAGCCGGCGCGCAACTCCACGCGCTGTGCGATTCCGTTGGTCGTGGTCATCACGTCGGAGAGCTGCGCCTCGAGCCGCTGCATCATGCGCACGGCTCCCGGCTCTTCCGTGGCGGGCGCGATGATCGCGAACTCCGTCGGGCCGAGGCGGCCGATCGCATCCGATGCTCGGCCGGTGCGCCGTACGATCGCGCCGAGTCGCTCGATCATGATCTCGGTGATGGCGGGCGGCGTCGGCTCGGTCTCCGTGGTCGCAACGGGAGTGAACGCGACGCACGAGATGGGTGCGTGCAGTCGCTGCGCATCCGCCGACATCTCGCGTGCGCGGCGGACCATCCCCTGCATGTTGTAGAGCCCAGTGGCCTGGTCGAGGAGACTCTCGTCGCGCAGGCGATCGACCGCGCGCTTTCCCCGCATGTACGCATCGAGCTTGAGCAGCAGCAGCTCGGCATCGAGAGGCTGGCTCACCACCTCCCACGCGCCGGACTTGAACGCCTCGAGCCGCTCCTTGCGCTCGGGCGTGCCCGAGCTCGTGAGGATGATCGGCGTTTCGTCCTGGAAATGCGGATCATCCCGGAGCGCGCGGCAGACATCCACTCCGCGCATGTCGGGCAGACGCACATCGACCATGATGAGATCGGGTTGCGCGCTGCGTACCAGACCCAGGAGTTGGCGGCCAGTATAC
>DATGDQ010000154.1:0-3897 GCA_035310785.1 Gemmatimonadaceae bacterium
GGACCTGCTCCTCGCGCGGACACTCGCCCAGGATTTCGTCAAGAAGACGCAGGCGCGCTTCAACGCGGGAACCGCAGCGAAGCTCGACGTCGTGAAAGGACAGGTCGGGGTCGCGCAGGCCGAGAACGATCTGATCGCCAACGAGCGCGGAATCGCGAACGCACGCGCGGGGCTCAATCGGCTGCTCGGGCGCACGCTCGGCGCTCCGATCGAGCCGGCGGATACGCTCGGCGTGCCGAACATCCCGCCGGACTTCGACAGGCTCGAGAAGCTTGCGATGACAGCGCGTCCCGAGCTGCGCGGGCTGCAGCGACAGCGGGAGGGCGCTCGCGCGAGCGAGCGACTCGCGCAGCAATACTTTCTCCCCGATCTCACACTCGGCGTCTCGCGGAACATCATCTACGGCGAACAGCCTACCTACACGACCTCGATCGGCATCGATGTTCCGATCTTCTTCTGGCAGCATCAGCGCGGCGAGGTCGCCGAGGCGAAGCACCGTGAGGCCGAGCTGACGGAATCGTATCGTGACGTCACGGCACAGGTCGGGCAGGACATTCGCAATGCGTACGCGACCGCCTCGACTGCGTTGCGCCAGGTGCAGTTCCTCGCGAACGACTTGGTGCCGAGTGCGGAAGAGCAGTACAGGATCGCGTCGACGAGCTACGGTCTCGGCGGATCCTCGGCGCTCGAGGTGATCGACGCGCAGCGCACGCTGCTCGATGCGAAGAGCCAATACACGACCGCGCTGGGCGCGCTCAACGATGCCGTCGCCGATCTCGAGCGCGCGACCGGTGCCCCGCTCGACTCCACGACCGACGAGAAATCGCATGAATGAGGATCCCCCGATGATGCGCGCAGCCATGCGCCTGTCGATTCCGCTCACGCTCGTGCTGTTGAGCGCCTGCGGCGGAAGGAACGAGGCACGTGCGGCGGCGGATAGCAGCGCGACCAAGAGCGCGACAGCCGGCGTCACGAGCACGTCGCTCACCCCGGACCAGCTCGAGCATCTCAAGATCGCGCCCGTGTCATCGGTCGCGTTTCGCCCGGAGGTGCAGACGACAGGAACGGTGGCGTTCGATGGTGATCTGTCGACGCAGGTGCTCGCGCCGATCTCGGGCCCCGTGATGCGGATTCTCGTGCAGCCCGGCGCGTGGGTGAAGCGAGGGGCTGCGTTGGCGACGGTATCCTCACCGGACTTTGCATCGGCGGTCTCCGATTTCAGAAAGGCGCAGGCGACCGCCGTCCAGGCGCGCAGGGTCGCGACACTCGATTCGGCGCTGTTCAAGAACGATGCGATCGCGCGACGCGACATGGAGCAGGCGCAGACGGATGCGGTGAGCGCCGAGGCGGACCGCGATGCCGCGCTGCAGGCGCTGCAGGCACTCGGCGTCGATTCGGCGACGCTCTCGCAGCTTCGCGACAACAAACCCGTGGCCGCCGCGCAGGGCGTGATTCGCGCGCCCATCGAGGGGACGGTCGTGGAGAAGCTGATCAATCCCGGGCAGCTGCTGCAGGCGGGAACGACGCCGACGTTCACGATCGCCGATCTCTCCACCGTATGGGTGATGGCCAGCGTCTTCGAAAGCGATCTTTCGTCCGTGGCACGCGGCGACAAGGTGGATGTGGTGACGGGCGCGGCGCCGCGCCCGCTCTCGGGAACGGTCGACTACGTGGAGGCACTCGTGGATCCTGCGACGAAGGCGACGAAGGTGCGCGTCGTCGTGCCGAACACCGGGCACCTGCTCAAGCGAGACATGTACGTGACGACGACGATTCACTCGTCGAAGGAGAAGCGCGGGATTCTGTTGCCGGTGAGTGCGGTGCTGCGCGACGAGAACAACCTGCCATTCGTATTCGTCCAGCTTCCCGGCGGTGGATTCGAGCGACGACAGGTGACGCTCGGCTCGCGCGTGAACGACAGGTACGAGATCAGCGCGGGGCTCGGAGAGGGGGAACGCGTGATTCAGGCGGGCGGTCTCTTTCTCCAGTTCGCGCAGAGTCAATGAGCGAGCCGGCCCAGAACCAGACGCAGACACCCCAGGAGCATTCGTTCAAACGGTCGTTCGTCAATCGAATCGTTCGCGCATCGATCGACCAGAAGCTCATCGTCGTCTTCGTCACGCTGCTGCTGATCGGGGTCGGCATCTGGTCGCTCCAGCGGCTGCCCGTCGATGCCTATCCCGATCTGTCGCCGCCGATGGTCGAGATCGTAACGCAGTGGCCGGGTCACGCGGCGGAGGAGGTGGAGCGGCTGATCACGGCGCCTACCGAGCTCGTGATGAACGGACTTCCGGGGCTCAGGGTCATGCGCTCGGTGTCGCTGTACGGCCTCTCGGATGTGACGCTCACGTTCGGCGACAAGACCGACAACTACTTCGCGCGGCAGCAGGCATTCGAGCGTCTTCCCGATCTCGCTCTGCCCGAGGGCGTCACGCCGTCGGTCGCGCCGCTCTTTTCGCCCTCGGGGCTCGTGTACCGGTACGTAGTGGAGAGCAAGGATCGCTCGGCGATGGAGCTCAAGGTCATCCAGGACTGGGTGCTCGAGCGCGCGTACAAGTCGGTACCGGGCGTTGCGGACATGTCGTCGCTCGGCGGCGAGACGATGCAGTACCAGGTCGTGATCGATCCGGTGCGACTTGCCGGCGCGGGACTCTCGGTGCCGGCGGTGGCGAGCGCGCTGGCCGCGAACAACGGAAATGCGGGCGGCGGCTTCTACTCCGAGGGCGGGCAGTTCTACTACGTCCGCGGATTGGGGCGAGTGGAGACGCTCGAGGACATCGGCAACGTGGTGGTTGCGGTGCACAATGGCACACCCGTGCTCGTGAAGGACATAGGAAGGGTGGTGATCGGTGCCGCACCTCGGCTCGGCCAGTTCGGCATCGACACGGTGAACGACGCTGTGGAAGGCGTGATCCTGCTGCGAGTGGGGGAGCAGGCGCAGACCGTGCTCAAGGGCGTGGAGGCGAAGACGCGAGAGCTCAACGACTCGATTCTGCCGAAGGATGTGAAGGTGCGGCCGTTCTACGACCGCAGCGATCTCGTCGAGCTCACGACGCACACCGTGCAGGACAATCTGCTGCGCGGCATCGTGATCGTGATCGTGATCCTGATCTTCTTCCTGTACGATTTTCGCGCGGGTCTGATCGTCGCGCTCACGATTCCGCTGGCGCTGCTGTTCGCGTTCATCTGCCTCGACCTCAGACACATTCCGGCGAACCTGCTCTCGATCGGCGCGATCGACTTCGGCATCATCGTCGACTGCGCCGTGGTGATGGTGGAGAACGTCTTTCGGCAGCTCGCGCTGCGCCACGGCACCACGTTCAGCCTGCGAGACGTCGTCGTGGATGCGGCTGCCGAGGTGGACAGGCCGATCCTGTTCGCAGTTGCGGTGATCATCGCGGGCTTCCTTCCGATCTACGCGCTCGCGGGGCCGTCGGGGAAGCTGTTTCAGCCGATGGCCGACACGACGATCTTCGCGGTGCTGGGATCGTTCCTGCTGACGGTGACGCTGCTCCCGATTCTGTGCATCTGGCTGTTGCGCGGCGTCGTGCGCGAGCGGCGGAATCCGGTGTTCGAGTGGATGCGCGATCGATATGCGCGTGCGCTCGAGTGGTCGCTCGCCTATCCGTGGCGCGTGATCGGCGCGTCGAGTGTGCTGTTCCTGCTCTCGCTCGCCCTCATCCCGACGATCGGCGGCGAATTCATGCCGAAGCTCGACGAGGGCGCGCTCTGGGTGCGCTCGACGATGCCGTACACAATTTCGTTCGAGGAGTCCTCGCGCATCGTTCCGCAGATTCGCGCGATTCTTCGATCGTTCCCGGAAGTGACCGTAGTAGCGAACGAGCATGGACGTCCGGATGATGGCACCGATCCGACCGGCTTCTTCAATGCGGAGTT
>DATGDQ010000155.1:0-19416 GCA_035310785.1 Gemmatimonadaceae bacterium
CTTTCGTGCATCGAGAGTGCCCGCGGTGCGCCTGTGCTTGAGGAAGCTCAAGCGGAACCTTAGGTTACATGCGCTGGCGCGGTAGCCAAGTGGTAAGGCAGCGGTCTGCAAAACCGCTATTCGCCGGTTCGATTCCGGCCCGCGCCTCTGTTCCGCTCACACTCCCTGGTGTGCCGACCGGCCACGATGCCATCGGCTCGTACCATTAGAGATCGTTCTTCCTGTCGCCATTCGCGCACGCAGCCGCAGCATTGGCCGCTCGACGAGGTAGAACGAAATCAACGCGAGAGCTCCGATACACAAGATGCTCAGCGGGAAGCGCAGCGTGTGTCCCGGTCGCAGAAACGGCTGCTGCCACAGATAGATCGAGTAGCTGAGTACACCGATGAAGGCGATCGGGCGCGCATTCAGGATTCGACCGACGCGGCTTTCCGGATAGCGAAGGCACCAGTCGATCCACACGGCGATCGCCATGTTGAGCAGCGCGATTCCGGCTATCGCGCCGAAGTGCTCCCAGCGGGCGTTCGCCACAGCGACAACGAGAATCACCACCGGCCACAGCTCCATCGCGCGTCGCTCGAGCAGCCGTCGATAGCTCGCGTGATTCCAGAGCCACGGGCGGGCGTACGCGAGCAGGCATCCCGTCGCGAGCGCATCGGCAACGCACTCGAAGGAGTAACGCGGATTATCCGGCCAGTGGCCCGTAATTGCGGCGATTCCGCGGAATGTCGGCGAAAGCAGGAGCACGATCCCCGCGTACATGAGGCTGCGCCGAAGTCCCAGCAGCACGATCACGGACGGCCAGAGCAGGTAGAACTGCTCCTCGACCGCGAGCGACCAGGTGTGACCGAGGGTCCACCCGGTGCCGAGATAATTCGAGGTGTACGTTGCCGCCCGGAGCAGTGCGGTGCGCGAGGCTGGTACGAGCCCGGCTGCCGCGGCAAGCGTAATCACCGCGAGGAAGAAGTAGAATGCGGGCATGATGCGCAGCGCGCGTCGAACGTAGAATCGCTTCAGGTTCACCGTGCCCGTGCGCGCATGCTCCGCGAGCAGCAAGGACGTGATGAGGTATCCGGAGATCACGAAAAAAAGCCGGACGCCAAGATTGCCCGAGTCGATGCGCCACAGCTGCTCGAGCCAAGGAGCGGAGCCGCTGGAGGCCAGATGCCAGCCAATCACCAGCATGATGGAGAACGCGCGAATTCCATCGAGGCTGGGTATCCGTTCCAATGCGTGCGGAATGCCGACCGGGCCGGCGGAAGCGGAGCCAACGGTGCCCGGGGATACCGAAGGCGCCGAATCGCTTTCCGATGAGGCGGCACGGCGGTACAGCAACGGCACACGCAACTGCATTGCGTCTCTCGACTGCTGGTACGGCACTACGAATCGAAATCAGGGCACCTCTCTCGAGAGGCGGCTGCAATTGTGGAGCCTCGACGATGCCGCATTTCCAAATCTTGATCAATTCCCCGCGTCCGACCGGTCGAAAATACCGCGCGGCACGTATGCGGGTGCGGCACGCACGATGCGCGTGCGCGTTGCGCAGTGGCGGAGTGTGCCGACGCAGACGATCTTGCGTCGAGCTCCAACCACTCGGGGAATGCATCGATGCCAAGGTTGCACGACTTCTTCTCGCTCGGCCTGCTCGCCGCGCTGGGTGCTCCCACGCTCGTCGCGCAGCGTCCGCTCTCTGCTGCTGGTCGCTCGGTCGTGTACGCGCCGCACGGCATCGTAGCCACCAGTCAGCCGCTCGCGAGCTCGGCGGGATTGGCGGTGCTGCAATCCGGCGGGAACGCGATCGACGCGGCGGTCACCGCTGCCGCCGTGCTGTCCGTGACGGAGCCCATGATGACGGGAATCGGCGGCGACATGTTCGCGACGGTGTGGGTCGCGAAGGAGCATCGGCTCGTCGCGATCAACGCCAGCGGACGCGCCGGCGCGCTCATGACGCGCGAGGCGCTGCTCGGACGGGGGCGGCACGAGATGCCCGCGCGCGGAGTCGAGACGGTGACCGTGCCTGGTGCACTGGCGGGATGGGATGCGCTGCTGAAGAAGTACGGCACCATCTCGCTCGCGCAGGCGCTCGCGCCGGCGATCCGCTATGCCGAGGAAGGCTACCCGGTCACGCCGGTGATCTCCGGTGATTGGAAGGACGAGGAAGCGACGCTCGGCGCCGACTCGACTGCGAAAGCGACGTTCATGCCGAGCGGACACGCTCCGGCGCCCGGTGAATGGTTCAGAAATCCGGACTATGCGCGCACGTTGCGCGAGATCTCGTCGGGCGGAACGCGGGTGCTCTACGGAGGTGCGCTCGGACAGCGCATCGTGAAACGCGTGCAGGAGCTCGGCGGCTTCCTCACGCTCGGTGATCTCGAAGCGAACAAGCCGACGTGGCTGACGCCCATCTCCGTCCTGTTCAAGGGCTATCGCATCTGGGAGCTGCCGCCGAACAATCAGGGGATCGCGACACTCGAGATGCTGAAGATCCTCGAGCCGTACGATCTGGCTGCGATGGGGCACAACTCCGCGCCGTATCTGCATCATCTCATCGAGGCGAAGAAGCTGGCGTACGCGGATCTCGCGCGGTACGTGGGGGATGCGGATCATCTCAGCATTCCACCGGAGCGCATGCTGTCCGATGCGTTCATCGCCGAGCGTCGCAGCCATCTCGACGATGCGCATGCGCAGGTGCACGTCGATCCGGGTCCGGCGCAGACGGCCAGCGAAACGATCTACCTCACCGCGGCGGACAGCGCCGGCAACATGGTGTCGTTCATCAACAGCCTGTACTCCGGGTTCGGATCGGGGATCGTCGTTCCGGGCACCGGGTTCGCGCTGCACAATCGTGGCGCCGGCTTCACGCTCGAGCCGGGACTGCCCAACACCGTGGCGCCGGGCAAGCGGCCGTTTCACACGCTCATTCCCGGCTTCGTTTCCAGGCCCGGCGCGAATCCGGCGCCCGATGGACGCACGGACACACCGTACATGAGCTTCGGGCTCATGGGCGGCGCGATGCAGGCGCAGGGACACGCGCAGCTGCTGCTGAATCTCCTCGTGTTCGGAATGAACATTCAGCAGGCGATCGACGCGGCGCGGTTCCGCCACACCGAGGGAATGCACGTGGCACTCGAGGCGCCGATCGCCGACTCCGTGCGCGCCGCACTGAAGGCAATGGGGCACGTCGTCTCGGAGGGGCCAGCCTCGATGATGGGAGGATCACAGGCGATCATTCGACTCACGCGTGGTTACGCGGCTGGATCGGATCCACGAAAGGATGGAATGGCGGTGGGATACTAAGACTTCATGGCACGCCTCGGTTCAGCGATGGAGCAGGCATCAGCCGCGCGCTCGTTCGTCGCCACGCGCAACGCGGACACGCTGGTCATCGAGCACATCACGAGAGCCGGTGGTCGCGTCGATTCCGATTTTCTGGATAAGTCGCAGGGGCTGCGCATCACGATGACGATGGTGCTCGCGCCGGGTGCTCTCGTGACGCGCTCCGAGATTCTCGTGCGGATGGCGACAGCCGCTCCCGATGCACCGCTGCTCCAGCATGTCACGCTGGTCTTCGAATCCGACAGCGTGACGGTGACTACGGGCGAGGGGAATTCGGCGCCAGTGCAGCACGTACCTGTTCCTCCCGGCGCGCTGCCGTTCCTCAATCTCTCCGTCGCGACAGCCGAGCAGATACTCATGCGCGCGAAGTCTCTGGGCGGCACGACTGCGCAGGTGCCGATCTTCTCGATCACGGGAGGACAGGTCACGACCGCAACGGTCCGGTGGAGCGACGCCCAGAACGCAGTTCTGTCGCTGGCGGGCGTCGATCTGGACGCGCGCGTGTCGCCATCGGGAGAGATCGTGTACGCCGAGGTACCCGCGCAGAAGGTGCGGTTCGCGATGGAGGGTTCGCCGGAAACCAGCGATCCGCTTCTCTCCACGACTCGGTCGCCAGCTCCGGCACCGGACTACTCGGCGCCCGCCGACGCTCCGTACGTGGCCGAGGAGGTGCGCGTGACGAATGCGCGCGCGGGAATCGTTCTCGCCGGCACGCTGACGCTGCCGCATCATGCCGCGGGCGCGCGGGTGCCGGCGGCAGTGATGATCACGGGCTCGGGACCGCAGGATCGCGACGAGGCGACGCCGGCGATACCCGGGTGGCGTCCCTTTCGGGAGATCGCGGATGCACTCGGCCGCCGAGGGATAGCGGTGCTCAGGATGGATGATCGCGGCGTCGGCGGCTCCGAGCGGGGACCCGCGGGTGCGACCAGCGCGGATTTCGCGGATGACATCCGCGCTGCGCTCTCGTACCTGCGCGGGCGCGACGACATCGAGGCGGCGCGACTCGCGCTCATCGGACACAGCGAGGGCGGGATGATCGCGCCAATGATAGCCGCGACGGATCCCGCGCTTCATGCGATCGTGTTGATCGCGGGCCCCTCGCGTACGGGCCGAGCGGTATCGGACGAGCAGGTGCGGGCCGCATTGATCGCGCGTGGGCTCAGCGGTGCGCAGCTCGAGGCGGAGATCGCCGCGAACGATCGCGTGCGCGAGGTGCAGGTGGCCGCGAATCCGTGGCTGCGCTTCTGGTTCGGGCACGATCCGATTCCGGTTGCGACGCGCGTGCGGCAACCGGTGCTGATCCTTCAGGGCGCCACGGATTCGCAGGTGAGTCCCGAGCAGGCGGAGGAGCTTGCATCCGCGTTTCGTGCGGGCGGCAATCGGGACGTCACCGTGCGAGTGTTGCCGGAGGTCAATCACCTGCTGGTGCATGATCCGGGCGGGTCGTTCACGGATTACGCAAAGCTGGAGCGCCTCTCGGTGAGCCCGGTGGTGCTGGCGGAGATCGGGAGCTGGCTCGAGGAGCGGCTGCGGTAGCCGCGTTGGCCCCGCTCTTGACAGCCCTTCGGCATTTCGTTTAATTACGAAATGCCTCCACGCTCCCGGCCGGCCCCGCTGTCGAGATTGCCGATCATCAAGGCGCTTGCAAGCGAGAAGCGTCTGTTGATCCTGCACTACCTGAAGGATCCCACCAAACACTTTCCCAGGCAGATCGATGGCGATCTGGTGAAGGACGGTGTGTGCGCGGACTTCATTCGCGAAAAGCTGGGCGTCAGCGCCGCGACGGCGACGCAGCATCTCAAAGTGCTGGCCAGCGCCGGGCTGATACGCGGGACACGCATCAAGCAATGGACGTTCTTCAAGCGGTGCGAGGACGCGATTGCGTCCGTGCGCCAGCTCTCCGATGAGCTCTAGCGAACTTCACTCCACCCCACCATGACACATCTCCGCTATCACCACGTCGACGTGTTCTCGCGTCGAGCATTCTCCGGGAACAGCCTCTCCGTGTTCTTGGGCGCCAACGCGCTGTCGTCCGAGCAGATGCTCGCGATCACGCAGGAGATGCGCCACTTCGAGAGCATCTTCCTCGAGTCGACGGATGATGCGCGGCGCTTTCGGGCGCGCGTCTTCGATCTCGTCGAGGAGTTGGACTTCGCGGGACACCCGATCATTGGCGCGGCGAGTGTCGTGCACTCCGTACTCCGCGAGGGCGAGACGGCGGAGTGGATCTTCGAATTGAACCGCAAGACCGTGACCGTGACGACCCGCCGCACGCCCGGCGGATTCAGCGCTCTCCTCGACCAGGGCGCGCCGACGTTTCATGGTGAGCTACCGCTCGATCGGCGACGCGAGCTCGCGGCAGCGCTCAATCTCGAGGCGAGCGATCTCAGCGAACGGCATTCGCCTGAAGTGGTCTCGACCGGGCTGCGCTACCTCGTGGTCCCGGTCGAGCGTGGTCTCGAGCGCGTCCGCGTCGTGGCCCGGAACTTCGGCGATCTCCTCGCATCCGTGAACGCGCAGTACGTCTACGTCGTGGATCTGGTGCGCATGGAGAGCCGTCACTGGACCAACGATGGTCTGCTCGAGGACATCGCCACCGGAAGTGGCGCGGGCACCGCCGCCGCGTATCTCGTGCGACACGGGATCGCCGAGCCGAATCGCGAGTGGATTCTCGCGCAGGGTCGCTTCGCGGGACGGCCGAGTGAGATTCGTCTTCAGGTCAACGGCACGCGCGGCGAGATTCGCAACGTGCTGGTTGGTGGTGATGTCGCGCTCGTGGGTCAGGGTTCGCTGCACGTGTTGCCGGCGAGAGCGGCATGAGTGCCCTCGTCATCGACGCGGCAACACTGCGCGAATGCGTAGGCTTTCAGGATCTGGTCGAGCCGACGGCGCGCGCGTTCCGCGAGCTCAGCGACAAGAAGGCGGACGCGAAATTCGTCGCGATCTTTCCTGCGGAGCGCCCGGAGCTCGGGGATGTGTACGTCAAGACGGGCACGATCAGAGGACACCACATCTTCATCGTGAAGATCTCGCCCTGGTTTGCCGCCAACGCCGCAGCGGGCATCGCACAGGGCGGCTTCATCGCGGTGTTCGATTCCGCCACGGGCCACACGCTCGCGATCCTGGCGGAAGAGCACTATCTCTCGGACATCCGCACTGCGGCGGCGGGCGCGGTCGCGGCGCGTGCGCTCGCACCCTCGCGCGTCCGCACCGCCGCCGTCATCGGCACCGGCGTGCAGGCGTTCTGGCAGCCGCAAGCGCTGTTCTCCGAGCGTCCGTTCGAGAGATTGGTGATCTGGGGCCGTGATGCGGCGAAGGCGGATCGACTCGCGAGGCGTCTGCGTCCCCTGTTGCCGGATGTCACGGTCAGCGTGTTTCACGACCTCGAAACCATCGTGCGCGAGAGCGACGTGCTGATCACGGCAACCGCCTCGCGCGAGCCGTTGATCAAGGGCGAGTGGCTGCGGGCCGGGCAGCACATCACCGCAGTCGGCGCGGATGATGAGACCAAGTGCGAGCTGGATGCGGAGTGTTTCCGCCGCGCCGAGCGAGTGATCGTCGACAGCATCGAGACGAACGAAAAGAATGGCGATGTGCTGCGCCATCTCTCGCAGCGCAAGATCGAGCGCGAGCACGTGCACGGAGAGATCGGCAGCGTTCTCTCGGGCGAGCTCGATGGGCGTCGCACGGAGGACGAGATCACCATCGCCAAGTTCGTGGGGCTTGGTGTTCAGGATCTCGTCGCCGCGGAGGTCACGTTGGCGAAACTCGGCGTACGCGCTGCGGCGCCGATCGGCTACGGCGCGTCGGAGGAGATGTCGCTTCTGACTACCTGCTGACCGCCGACTGGCGCGGGATGTCCGTGTACGGGATGTTCAGAATCGGGTAGTCACTCCATCCCTGGTAGTCGAAGTGCCACCATTCGGCGTGGTATACCGTGAATCCCTCGGCTTCCATCGCGCGGCGCAACAGCGCGCGATGCCAGCGCTGGAGCGATGTGCCGCCCGGGTAGTTCGCGTACGAGCGGTCGGATGTCTCATCATACGTGCCCGGCATGTCCACCGGCTTTCCCGTGGCGCGATCGTAGAGCGTGATGTCGGCGGCCGCGCCACGATTGTGGCGGGAGCCCTGGCTCGGGTCCGCGACGAAGATGTGCTTGTCCGCCGGCGTGGCGTCCCAGAACATCTTCGTCACGTACCACGGGCGATAGCTGTCGTGCACGAGAATTCCATATCCCTGCGTTTTCAGATATCGATGCGCACGCACCAGCGCCGCCGCCGCCGGGCGTTGCAGAAATGCGCGTGCCTGCGGATAGAAGCGGGTGCCGAGGAAGTTGTTGGTGGTCGCGTACCGGACCTCGAGATGAATCGTGCTGTCGAGCGACGTGAGCTCGACGAGATCCGGTTTGCGCGGACGATTCTCGACAGGGGGTGACGCCGCGCGCGCCTCGCGCTCGAGATCCGCAACCGGGCGCACCGGCGCGACGCGCAGCTGATTTCCTGATGCGGGGCCGATCGCGCGCTTCGGAAACCAGACTTTCCCCACGTACAGCCCCGTGATGGCGCCCGACCTGTTCGATGAGAATCGGACCGGCTCCGCGTCGTAGAGCGAGGCGGCTGGGAACGCGAAGGTGGAGTCGTTTCTCGAGGCGAGCGGCGATTGGAAGAACCACTCGATGAGCGCCTCGAGATGTCCGCGATTCTCGAGGATGTAGAGAATGTCGTGATCCCACCCATACTCGCCGACGAGCCTCGCCAGGGCGGGACGCGCGCGCGCCGGCTTGTGATCGGACACGCGCTCGAGGTGCGTGCCACCGAGATCCAGGCCGCTTCCTCGGCGAACCAGCTGTGCGCCGTAGCCGAGGCGGTCGTCGCGCACGAGAGTGTCGCCGCGGAGACGCAGGGCCCCGCGTGTGCCGCCGGCCTCGTTGCGCACGACGAGCTGGCTCGCGGTGGCGGGCGAGTCCGACGCCGCGGTGACATTCGTCAGCTCGATCGCGAGACTGTCGGAGACGTATCGTCCCGCGAGCTGCGCAGCGTCGTTCGCGGGTATCGGCGCACTCGGTGTCCACGCCGGCATCGCGCGATGGTCGCGCGCGGCGAGCATTGCGCGGAGTGCCGACTCGGCAACGCGCGACGCGACCGCGTTCGTGGCGTCGAGCGTCGTCACCACTGCGACGCCGAGGCTGTCATCGGGCAGCATCTCGGCGTCGGTCGCGAAGCCGTAGATCGCGCCCGAGTGGCCGATCACGCGATGTCCGTCGAGAGTATCGATGCCGAAGCCGATGCCGTAGCCAGTGCGGGAGCCGGCGGGTGCAAATTGGGGAACCCACATCGATTCGAGCGTCGCCTTGCCGAGCACACGTGCGCGCGCACCCTGTCCGCGGGCGAAAATCGCGCTCATGAAGCGACACAGGTCGGTGACGGTGGTATAGAGCGAGCCTGCCGGCGATTCGCCGAGCTGGAATCCGGGCGCGACGAAGCGCCGGCCGTCGTACGTCCACATGTAGCCGACCGCGAGACGCGGCGCGAGCGCGGGCGTGAGCTCGAACGCGCTCTCGTCCATGCCGAGCGGCGACAGCACCTGCGTCGCAAGGTACGATGCGAATGGCTGCTTTCCGACGTGCTGGAGCACGTCGCCGACCACAGCGATCCCGGCATTCGAGTACTTGAAGTGCGTCCCGGGGCGGTAGATCAGCTTCGTCGCGTTGAGGCTGGCGACGGTGGCATCGATGGGTGGCGAGGTGGTATCGAAGTAGTTTCCAACGGGCGGCTCGCGGACGAGTCCCGCGCGGTGCGAGGTGAGCTCGCGCACCGTGATCGGCGTGCCGAATGGATTGAGAGGACGGAAGCCGGGAAGGTAGCGCGACACCGGCGCATCGAGATCGACGCGCTGCTGCTCGACGAGCTGCATGATTCCGATGTCGGTGAAGAGCTTGGACACAGAGCCAACGCGGTACACCGTTTCCGCCGTCGCCGGCACGTGGTGTACCGAATCGGCATCGCCGAACCCGCGCGCCCAGACGATGCGATGGCCATCCACGAGCGCGATCGAGAGCGCCGGCAGGCTCTTGTCGCGCATCTCGAAGGTGATGATGCGCTCGAGATACGCCGCGATGGCTGCGTGGGCGCTGTCGGCGTGAACCGAATCCGGTCGTGCGGGCTGCTGCGCGCCGGCCACCGCCGCCCACGCAGCGAGAAGTGCCGAGAGTGCGCCCGCGTGGAGCAGGGATTCGAGGCGGCGACTCAACCGAAGCGCCACCCGAGCAGATTCCACTGATTGAAGAAGAGGCACACGGCCACGGCGGCGAGCACGAAGACCGTGAATCGAACGCGCCGGCCGGTGCTCCAGAATCCATTGCGCCACGATTGCACGAGTGCGACGACCAGGAGAATCGTGAGCAGCACGAACACGATCGGCATGATGAGCGAAGCCTTCAACGAGCCGGGGACCTGCGAAAAGAGCGTGTCGGCGTTGAGGGCGAGTGCCAGGCCCATCACGATGAACGTGAGAAAGAACCACGCCGCCGCGAGGATCGAGAGCAGGGTCACGCGCCTCTGCTCTGCGGGCAGCGCGCGGTTCTCCTTCCGGCGGTAGAATGCCGTGATCAGGACGGCGAGGAAGATCAGGGTGGAGAGGCCGAGCACTATGTACCACAGTGCCGGACGCTCCATGAATGGCACACGCTCGGTGCCCATGAAGGGCAGGTCCTCGATTTCCATGTGTAGCGCGGGGCCGGCGGAGTCGCCGTAGAAGGTGATGCGCCGGTGGCCCTCCACCTGTTCGAAGATGCCGTTGCCCGCCGGGACGAACTGCCCGGGCTTTTCCCCGAGGCCCGTGACGAGCAGCCGCTTCTCCTTGGGAAGGAGGCTGACCTTGATGGGCGGCGAGGCCACGAGAAGCAGCTTCTCGAACTTGGTCGAGCTATGGCGCGCGAAGCGATACTCCCCCACGTACTTGTTCGCCATCGTGGTGAAGTCGGCAGGCGCTTCGGCCGTCGCGGCAGCCACTTTCGCCGGGAAGTAGCGATCGAAGAAGGCGCGCACGAGTCCCTCGCGTGCGGGAGGGCCGCCGTCCCCGACGTACGATGCGAAGATTCCGACCTGCGCATCGGGCACGATGTACATCTCCGTGTGCATGTGCTGCGTATCTCCGCCGTGCCCGATCACGCGCACGCCGTTGAACTCCTGCTCGTAGAATCCGAGTGCCATGGCGGGGAGCCTCGGGTCGTTCGCGAAGGCCCGCTTGTGCATCAGCTCCGCGGTCTCGGGCTTGAGAATGCGCGCGTTGCCGTACTGCCCGTTCTGCAGGTGCGCGATCATGAAGTGGGTCATCGAGAGCGCGGACATCGAGCCCGAGCCCGCAGGCCGGAATCCGCCCACGTACTCGAAGGGCTTCGGCACATACACGCCGTTCTGGTCCGCGTAGCCGATCACGCTGTACTGGCGCAGGTCGGCGGCGGGCGGCTCGTCGAAGGTGGCGTACTTCATGTCCAGCGGGTCGAGAATGTTGCGGCGGATGTACTCGTTGAACGGCACGCCGCTCACCTGTTCGACGATGAGTCCCGCGAGCGCCGCGCCGTAATTGGAGTACGACGAGAGCACGCCGGGCGGGCGCACGCGAGCGGGGATGTGCTTGGCGAGCGTGGTGGCGATCGGCTCGACCTTGGTCGAGTCCTCGACGATGAGATAGCCGAGCGCACCGTCCTCGAAGCCGGGGGAGTGCGTCATGAGATCGCGGATGCGAATCGGCTTGCCGAAGGCGTCCGGGATCTTGAAGGTCTTGAGATAGCTGTTGACGTCGCCGTCGAGACTGAGCTTGCCCTGTTCGACGAGCTGCATGACGGCGGTCCAGGTGAAGAGCTTGGACGTGGAGCCGATGCGGAAGAGGCTCGTGGCCGGATCGACGGGGATGCCCTTGGCGATGTCCTGGTGCCCGTATCCCTTGGCGTAGAGCACGCGGCCGTTCTTGACGATGGCGACGACGGCGCCGGGGATCCGGAGCTGTTCGATGTGTGCCTTCATGATGCCATCGATGAAGTCGCCGAGGGCGGCGGTGTCATCGAGGGTGGGCGTGTCGATGGTGGAGGCGACGGCGGTAGCGGGAGTGGGCCGTCCACCCTTCGGGCCGGAGGCGTTGGGGGCCGCCTTGGTGGGCAGTTGTGCGCCCGCGGCGGCGGAGAGCAGCAGCGCGGAGGCCGCTGCGAGGAAGGCCATGCGCGCGGCGCATCGAGTGGTGCGCCTCCGCTGATCCGCTGCCATCGGGTCGCTCCTGTCGGGGGGATGAACCTGTATACAATATCGGTATACCAAATACCGCAAGAGGAGGGCACGGCGCGGCACCGCGGCAGCGCGCGCCGCTAGAAGCGCACCTTGCGGCGTCCGGCGTTCGGCACGATGCGGATCACATCCTGGTCCCACGAGGTCCAGCTGCCGCGCTCTCCGTGCTGCGCGATGATCCGCGCCAGACGGCGAGCCGCGTTGTGCCAGTTCGCCTCGGCCGCGCGCTGCGCAGCGTCCGGATCGCCCTTGGCAATGCTCCTGGCGATCGCCTCGTGCTCCTTCACGGATGCGGAGAGCTCATCGAGCAGCACCGTGATGTACAGGCGCGAGTAGCGCTCGCTCTGGGGCTTGATCGCGCGGTGGAGCGTGAGCAGGCGCGGGCCGACGACGCCCTCGACGTAGCTGCGGTGGAATTCCAGATCGAGATCGAACACGCGCGAGGCATCCTCGCGCTTGCGCGACTCGAGCGCGAGCTCGCGATTGAGCTCGCGCAGCCGTGCGGCGAGCGCTTTCCGCCGGGGGGCGGGGAGCGAGGCGGCCATGCGCGCCGCGAGGCCCTCGAGGTGGCCGACGATGAAGTACACCTCCTGTCCATCGTCGCGGGTGAGCGGCGCGACGATGAGGCGCCGCTCGCGTCCCTTGCCGGCCGAGGCGACGAACCCTTCCTGCTCGAGCCTGTGCAGGGCGCTGCGGACGGGGGTGCGGCTCAGCCCCAGGCGTTCGGCGATCACGCGTTCGGAGATGCGTGAGCCGGGCGGGAGCTGGCCCCAGACGATCACGCTGCGGAGGTCGTGATAGGCGCGCGAGACGTTGTCGCGGCGCTCGTCGGTGCCCGCGGCGTGGGCGGCGGCGCGGCGGCGGGTGGTGGGCTTGGAGCGGGATGGAGGTGCGGGCACGGTCGGGGACGATACGCGGGGCGCGGCGGGTGCGCAAGCGCGCGCCGGTGGTGCCGGCTCGGCGCCCGCGAGCCGCGAGGATGGCGAGCCGATTTGGTAGACCGTTGTGGTATACGAGATCGCGGCATATGTTGGACCCCCAGCCGGCTCGTGCCCCCGTCCCTCCGCCTCCTCCCGTCTCGCGTGCTCGACGACTTCCCCCGTCACCCCACTCCCACGCCACACGCCGATACCACCGCGCTCGCCGATGGCAACGCGGACCTCACCATCCGCCTGATCATCGCGCGCGCCGAATGTCAGGCGTGCGTTGCCCTGCAGAGCGAGATCTGGGGAAAGGAAGACGCCGTGCCCGCATCCGTGCTGCAGGTCGCCTCCCACGTGGGCGGAATCGTCGCCGGCGCGTTCGCCGCCGACGGTGAGCTCGTCGGGTTCGTGTTCGGCCTCCCCGCACTGATCGACGGAGCAGTCGGCCACTGGTCGCACGTGCTCGGCGTTCGCGATTCCGCGCGCAACGCGGGCGTCGGGCGCTCGCTCAAGGAATATCAGCGCGCCGAGCTCGCGCGCCGAGGAGTGGATCGCATGTACTGGACGTACGATCCGCTGGTCGCCAAGAACGCGCATCTCAATCTCAACCTGCTCGGCGCTCGCGTGGTCGAGTACGTGCGCGACATGTACGGGACTACCAACAGCCCGCTGCACAATGGGCTGGCGACGGACCGCCTCGTGGTGGTCTGCGACACCACGCGCCACGCGCGACGCCGTGCGCAGAGCGACACGAGCGTCCTCGCGCGATGTCCCGTGTTGACGCCGGAGCCGCGAGCCGGAGACACCGTGGCATCGATGGAGAACGGAGCCCGCCCGCACACGCTGCTCATCGAGATCCCGGCGGACATCCAGCTCCTGGCGGCGCAGGCCGCCGCTCGCGCGGCGCGATGGCACGCCGCCACCCGTACCCATTTCGAATGGGCGCTGGCCAACGGCTACGCCGTGGCGGCGCTCCATCGCGATCCGGTCACCTCGCGCGCCTTCTACGTGCTCACGCAGCAACCCAAGGAGACATCGCGATGATCGAGCCGCTCGCGCCGCACGCGGCGGTACGCGACAGCGCACCCGTGACGGAGCTGCGCCGCACTCTCGGGCTGCTCGATCTCATCTTCATCGCCATCGGCACGGTGATCGGGTCCGGGATCTTCCTCGTGCCCGGCGTGGTCCTGCGCGAGACCGGCACCCGGACCGGGCCCGCGCTCCTCGTGTGGGTTGCCGCCGGCATCCTTTCCTATCTGGGCGCGCTCACGTACGCGGAGATGGGCGCGATGAAGCCCGATGCGGGAGGCCTCTACACGTACATCCGCGACGCGTTCGGCCCGCTCCCGGCCTTTCTCTACGGGTGGACGAGCTTCTTCGTGATCGCGAGCGGCTCCCTCGCGACGCTCGCGGTGGCGTTCTCGGGCTACTTCACCGAGTTCCTCCCGATCGGCCACGTCGGCGCGCGGCTCATCTCCGTAGCCGTGATCGTCGTGATCGCCGTCATCAACGTGCGCGGCACGCGCAACAGCGCGACCATGCAGAACTGGACGACCGGCGCGAAGGTCGCGGGGCTCGTCGTGCTCAGCGTCGCTATGATCGCGCTGGGTCCGACACCGACTCTCGACTCGATCGTGGGTCGCGATGCGTGGCCCGACTCGATCACCCCGGCACTCGTGTCCGGGATCGGCGTCGCGATGATCGCCGTGCTCTGGGCCTACGAGGGATGGCAGTACGTCACCTTCTCGGCGGGCGAGACGCGCGATCCGCAGCGCACGTTCCCTCGCGCCATCTCGATCGCGACTGCGGCGCTCATCGCGTTGTACGTGCTCGCGAATCTCGGCTACATCGCGGCGCTCGGACCGCAGGCAGTCGCGGCGAGCAATCGCATCGCTGCGGATGCGGGCGTCTCGGTGTTCGGGCCCATTGCCGGCCGCGTGGTCGGATTGCTGATCCTGATCTCGATCTTCAGCGCCGCGAATGGAATCATGCTCACGGCCCCCCGCATGTATTTCGCGATGGCGCGCGACGGCGTGTTCTTCAAGCGGCTCGCGATCGTGCATCCGACGCTCGGCACCCCTGCGTTCGCGATCATCGCGATCGCGATCTGGGCTGCGGTGCTCGCGTCGACCGGGACCTTCGAGCAGCTGCTCACCTACGTCGTGTTCACGGGCTGGATCTTCTACGGCCTCGGTGCGCTCAGCGTGTTCGTGTATCGGCGTCGCGAGCCGGACACACCGCGCCCGTTTCGCGTGCCCGGCTATCCGTTGACGCCTGTGCTCTTCGTGCTCTCGGCCGCGGCCCTCGTGGTGAACACCCTGGTGACGCAGCCCACTCGTGCAGCCGCGGGGATCATCGCCGTCCTGATCGGTACGCCGGCGTTCTACGCCTGGCGAGCGAGCTCGCGCCGGCGCGCATTGCATCTTCCCACAGCATCGGAGCTTCGATGAGATTCAAGCGCTTTCGTGGTGCGACACTCGCCGTCGCGGCCACGACTCTCCTCGTAGCCTGCGGGCGCACCACATCGCCAAGCGCGAACGAGTCGCCAAGTCCGGTGGCGAATGCGTACGATGTGATCATCGCGAACGGGCGCGTGGTGGACGGGAGCGGGAACGCGTGGTTCTACGGCGACGTCGCGCTGCGAGGCGACAGGATCGTGCGCATCGTGCGCCGCGGGCAGCTCGGCAACGCGCGCGCGACGACGCGCATCGATGCCACGGGAATGGTCGTGTCGCCTGGGTTCATCGACATCCAGGGGCAGTCGGGTGATCTGTTCCTGCGCGGTGACGGGCGCGATGTGGGCAAGCTGACACAGGGTGTCACCACCGAGATTCTCGGCGAGGCCTATACGGTGGCGCCGGTGAGCGCGTTGACGCTCGCCGACAATGCGTCGGACACCGCGTCGCTCGCGATGCTCAAGCCGTTCCAGGGGCCGCACGGCTTCGATGCGTGGTTGCGCGCGATGCAGGCGCACGGCATCTCACCGAACGTCGGGTCCTTCGTCGGCGCGAGCACCATTCGCGAGTACGCGATGGGGCTGCACATGGGTGCGGCGCCGGCCGCGCAGATGGATTCGATGCGCGCGGCCATGCGGCGTGGAATGGAGGATGGCGCGTTCGGATTGGGGAGTGCACTCATCTATCCGCCGGGCAACTACGCGAGCACCGAGGAACTGATCGAGATCGCGAAGGCGATGTCACCGTATGGCGGCGTGTACATCACGCACATGCGATCGGAGGCCGACCGATATCTCGAAGGGCTCGACGAGGCCATTCGCATCGGGCAGGAAGGGCACGTGCCCGTCGAGATCTACCACTTGAAGGCGGCGGGGAAGCGGAACTGGGGGAAGGCGAGTCTCGCCGTCGCCAAGATCGACTCGGCGCGGGCTGCCGGGATGGATGTGCAGGCGAACATGTACCCGTACACCGCTGGCGGCACCGGGCTGGCCGCGTGCCTGCCGCCATCGGCGTCGGCGGATGGGAAGCTGTTCGAGAATCTCGCGGATGCCACGAAGCGCGCGAAGATCCGCGAGGACATCGCGCACCCGAAGGCGTATGCGGAGAGTCTCTGCGAGCTGGCGACGCCGGAAGGCGTGCTGCTCACCGCATTTCGCAATCCCGACAACAAGAAGTGGGCGGGGCATCGCCTTTCCGAAGTCATGGCATCGAGCGGCAAGGACTGGCTCGACGCCGTGATGGATCTGCTGCTGACCGAGCACCAGGACATCGGGACGATCTTCTTCCTCATGAGCGAGGAAAACGTCGCGATGCAGTTGAAGCAGCCGTGGATCAAGATCGGTACGGACGCGGAGGGTCCCGATCCGGACAGCACGACGGAGTTCACGCATCCGCGCTCGTACGGCACCTATCCGCGCATCCTCGGCAAGTACGTGCGTGATGAGCACGTGCTCCCACTCGAGGAGGCGATTCGCAAGATGAGCGGTGCCGTGGCGGATCGTCTGCTCATTCGCGATCGTGGATTGTTGCGCGAGGGAATGTACGCGGACGTCGTCGTGTTCGATCCGGCGACGATCCAGGAGCACAGCACATATGAGAAGCCGAATCAGGGATCGACCGGAGTGCGCGAGGTCTTCGTGAACGGTGTCGAGGTCGTTCGGGACGGCAAGCACACCGGTGCAAAGCCCGGCCGCGTCGTACGCGGGCCCGGTTGGCACGTCACCGGAGGAAAGGAGCAGTGATCGGCAGGTACATCGTCAACAGGAGCAAGTGATGTCACAGACACCAGGTCCGCGCTTATCGCGGAGAATACGAACGCCGTTCGCAGCGCTTTGCATCGCCGCATCAATGCTGCTCGGATTGTCCATGGTCGCGGGCGCGCAGGCGGCATCCGGCGGCACGATCGTCGGCCGCGTGACGGACGTCAGCACGAGGCAGGGAGTACTGGCCGCGACGGTGCAGGTCGACCAGTCGCGGTTCGCGACGGTCACGAACGAGGACGGCCGCTACCGAATCACGGGCGTGCCCGCCGGTGCGCACACGATCAGCGCGCGACGCATCGGCTACACGCAGCGGCGAGTGCCCGTCACCGTGGTCGCGGACTCGGAGGTGACGGTCGACTTCGCGCTGGAGCCGGCGACGACGTCGCTCAGCCAGGTGATCGTCACCGGCACCGCCGGGGGCGAGGAGCGGCGCGCGATCGGAAACGCGGTCTCGACCATTAACGCTGCCGACGAGCAGGAGAAGTCGAAGTCGCCTGAGCTTGGCGATCTTCTTCGCGGTCGCGCGCCGGGCGTGGCCGTTACCACCAACACCGGCCGCCTCGGCGCCGGTCCGATCGTCGAGATCCGTGGCATGTCGAGCCTCGGCCTCTCGAACATCCCGCTGCTCTATGTCGACGGCGTGCGCGTCGACAATTCGGCGAACACCGGACCGGTGCAGATCGGATTCGGCAGCCAGAACTCGCAGGTCGCGAATCGGCTCAACGACATCAATCCGGAAGACATCGAAAGCATAGAGATCATCAAGGGACCGGCGGCCGCGACGATCTACGGCACCGAGGCCGCGAACGGGGTGATCCAGATCATCACGAAGAAGGGCTCGGGAACGAAGCCGCAGTTTCGGATGGAGGTGCAGGGCGGCGCCATTTACTTCCGGAATCCGGAGGGGCGGCTGCCAACCAATGTCTTCCAGAACGCGAGCGGCGGCCTGGACCTGTGGAACGGCGTGAAAGCGGAGGCCGACAGCGGCCGCAAGCTGTTCACGACCGGATCGAGTCAGCTCTACAACCTGGCGCTCTCCGGCGGAAGCCCGGCGGCGAGCTACTATCTGTCCGGCACGTATCAGGATGACAAGGGCGTCGAGCCGAATAACTCGTCTCGTCAGTTCAGCGCACATGCGAACGTGAACGTGGCGGCAATGCCCAAGCTCGATATTGGAACGAGCCTGAACTTCGTGCGGCTCACGAATCACCTCGGTGCGGATGGCGGTGTCTCCGCGATGCTCGGCGCTCAACTCGGGCACATCGATCTATCCACGCTCGGCATTTTCCCCGCCGCCTCGCGTGGGTTCTTCCCGGGCCAGCCACCGGAGATTCCGCAGACGCTCTACGACAACGCCGACTTCGTGAATCGATTCACGGGAAGCGTGACGTTCAATCATCGCCCGCTCAACTGGCTCAGTCACCGCCTGATCGTGGGGCTCGACTACACGAGCGAGACGGGACAATCGCTGGAGCGCTTCGCTCCGCCCAATCTTGCGGCTATGCTGTCGCCGGTCGTTGCTGCGGGGGAGATCGCGCAGGTACTTCGGCAGAACGCGACCGTGACCGGGGATTACAGCGCAACTGCGAAATTCAATCTCGGCTCTGCATGGAGCTCGTCCACGTCCATTGGCGGCCAGTTCTATCGTGTCCAGCAGGACACCGCATTTCTGGGCGGCCAGGGATTCCCGGGCCCCGGCGTCGAGGCGATCTCCGCGACGGCGACTCCGCTCAACTCCGCGCAGGACCAGATCATCAACACGACGGTCGGAGGCTACGGACAGGAGCAGCTCGCGTGGCACGACCGGCTCTTCCTCACGGGCGCGTTGCGCGTCGACAACAACAGCGCGTTCGGTGAGAACTTCAAGTGGATCACGTATCCCAAGGTGAGCGCCTCGTGGGTGGTGAGCGACGAGCCATTCTGGCACTCGAGCTTCATCAACTCGATGCACCTGCGCGCCGCCTACGGTGAATCGGGTCGCGCGCCGAACGTGTTTGCCGCGCTGCGCACGTATTTGCCAATTCAGGGGGCGGGCGGTCTCAACGCGATTACCGCGGGAGCGATCGGCAATCCGGGACTCAAGCCCGAACGAGGAAAGGAGGTCGAGGTCGGTTTCGAGACCGAGCTGTTCAAGCGGCTGTCGCTCGACTTCACCTACTACAACAAGCACACGCACGACGAGATCGTGGCTCAGCCGATCGCGCCGTCCACCGGCTTCCCCGGCGTGCAGTTCGCGAACATCGGCCAGGTGAACAACAGCGGGATCGAGCTGCAGGCAACGCTGCAGGCGATCACGCGCCCCAACTTCGGGTGGACCATCACCACCAACATCGGGACGGCGCACAACAAGATCGTGTCGCTCGGTGATCTCTCGACGGTCATCGGCCCCGGACAGCAGAACATCGTGGGCTTCCCGATCTCGAGCTATTTCGCGAGAAAGGTGGTCTCCGCGGACCGCGATCCTGCGACTGGACAGGCAACCAATGTTCTTTGCGATGGCGGACCGGGAGGCAGTGGCCCGGTGGATTGCGCCACGGCGCCATTCGTCTTCGTCGGCAGTCCGACGCCGACCGTCACCGGCTCCGTCGGCAACACCTTCACGTTCGGCAAGCGCTTCCGTCTCTATGCCCTCGTGGACTTCAAGCACGGCAACCGT
>DATGDQ010000156.1:0-9100 GCA_035310785.1 Gemmatimonadaceae bacterium
GCGCGCGTGACTCGCCCGGGTGGGCGCGTGGTGCTCGCCAACTGGACGCGCAACGGATTCATCGGACAGCTGCTGGCGATGCACGTTGCCTACGTGCCGCCACCCGCCGGGAGCGTGAGTCCGCTGCTGTGGGGCGACGAATCGGTCGTTCGCGAGCGGTTGAACGAGCGTGACTGGAACGTCACCACCACGTTGCGCACGCTGACGTTCCGGTATCCCTATTCGCCCGCCGGAACCGCTGACCTGTTTCGCACCTGCTACGGTCCGACGATCCGCACGATGGAGGCGCTCGACGCGCGACGCGCCCGCCTGCTCGCCTCGGAGCTCGCCCTTCACTGGGAAAGCCATCAGCGACCGGGCGCGCTCGGAACCGAGGTGCAGTCGCAATACCTGGAGGTCGTCGCCGTTCGGCTGTGACGCTCCCCTGTCCGACTGGACGTTCGAGCATGAGATGCGGACGTCCGGTCATTCGCGCGGATCACGCGGTCGGATAGTCTCCCCATCGCACGAGTCGCTCGACTTCAACTCATAGAAAGACCATGCGTCGATATGTAATCGAGAGAGATCTGCTGGGCATTGGGCGTCTCGCGGCAGATCAGCTCAACAGGGTGAGAAGAGAGTCCAACCTCGCGTTGAGCGATGCCGGCCCCGGGATCCAGTGGGTCGAGAGCTATGTGACGGACAATCGCATGTATTGCCTTTACCTGGCCGAAAACGCGGAGATGGTGCGGGAGCATGCACGGCGTGCAGGTCTGCCGTGCACGAAGGTGAGCGAAGTGCGTTCTGTGGTGGACAGCCTCACGGTAACACCGCAGGCCGCGTAGCGGAGGTGAGCCGGACACTCGGTGGCGCGACCGGAATCGCCACCGAGTGTACGGCCATTCGTGCGTTTGACCGGCCACATTCGGTACCCGCGCACAGAATGAAGGACGTGGTCGGAAACTCAGCTACCGATCCTGCACAATTCGACGAGTCATTCTGACCAGCGGCAGCTCGACACCGGCGCCGAGCGCAATCGATGTGCGCTCGAGCGCGGAGAAGCCGAGGGCGGCGTAGAGGGGTTCGCCCGGAAGCGTGGCCATGAGCTCGAATGAGCGAAAGCCCTGCGCGATCGCGGCGCGCTCGCATTCGGCGTAGAGCTGACGCGCGAGCCCGCGCCGCGCCCACTGAGGGTGCACGAAGAACGCACGTATGCGTGCGGACTCGCTTGCGGGATCGAGGCGAGGATCGACGCGGCCCTTCATCTGATCGCCGCCATAGAGCGTGCGCCGAAAGCTCCAACCACCGGCGGCGGCAGGTCCGCTCGGCGAGTCGATGACGTAGTACGTGCCGTCCGTTATCAGCTGCGTGTCGACGCCGAACACGGCGACGAGCGCCGCCTCGATTTGCGCCGGAGAGTAGTGCTGAGCACTGAGTCCGCGCACCGATGTCGCGATGAGTGCTCGCAGCACGGGCACATCCGGGATGGTGGCGAGTCGAGCGATCATCGAGTGGAGCGCGTCAAGAGAGTCGAGTGCCCGTGCGCGCAGCGAGCTCTCCCCGAACCCTACGCGCGGGCGGCCGAGCGAAGCGTGAACAGCGTGATCTCCGGCCGCACGTTGAAGCGGGCCCGAATCAGATGGCCCACTCCTCGGCTGATGTAGAGCGTTCGCCCCGTGTCCACGGTTACTTCGCCGGCGACGTACCGCCGATTCTTCACCGGCAAGAGCGGAGGGGGAAGAAAGGGCGCCCTGCACTGCCCACCGTGCGTGTGGCCGGCGAGCATCCAGCCGCGATACCCGGGCCACAGCTGCTCATCTGCTGCATCGGGATTGTGCACGAGCACGAGCCCCGCCGCGCTCTCGCGTTTCCTCAGGGCGGCGACAGGATCGCCTCGACGCGCCCACAGATCGTCGACGCCGATGATGTCGAGGCCACCCACGGGCTGCACCTCATTGCGAAGCATGCGCACGCCCGCGCGCTCCGCTTCGGCCACCACCTTCGCCGCGATTCGCTCCTCGCCCCATCCGTGCCCGTAATCGTGATTGCCCAGAATGCCGACGGTGGCGAGGCGTCCGTGCGGGAGTTGCGCCAGCACCGCACGAAGCTGAGCGTATTGCGCATCCCGGCGCGCCACCCGATACGTCAGGAAATCGCCGCTGATGACGACCAGGTCCGGCGCGAGTGCACGCAGGCGGTCGAACGAGTGCACGATGTAGTCGTCGCTGACCTGTGGCCCGATGTGCAGATCACTCACCTGCGCCAGGCGGGCCCCTTCGAGTGCGCGGGGAAGATTGTCGATCGCCAGATCCCGCTCGACGATCTCGAGCCAGTGCGGCTCGACCTCCACCGCGTACCCGACACAGCCTGCGGCAGAAGCGACGATCGCGGCGGCAGCGCGTTTCACGAATGTGCGTCGATTCATGTTCAGCCGGCGGCTGTGTAGGGCAGCGCTCTGCTCGAGAGCGGGCGGTCTCCCGCGAGTGCGCGGAGCTGACGGTCGTGTACGCGTGCGAGCAGGAGCTGCGCGACCATTGCGCCGATGAGCGCCGTGAACATGTCCCACTGCGTATCCCACACGTCGCCCTGCGTGCCCAGAAAGGCATCCGCGGAGGACCCGCCGATGACGGCGGTTCCCCACTCGATGAATTCGTAACACGCGCTGATCGCGAGGCAGATGCACGTGACGATGAAGAACATCCACTTGCCACGCGGCAGGGGCGTGCGCCGAAGCAGGATCTCCCTCGCGATGATCGCGGGCACGAACCCCTGCGCGAAGTGGCCGATGCGATCGTAGTTGTTGCGCGCGAGGTGGAGCGCGTGCTCCATCCAGAATCCGAGTGGAACCTTGGCGTACGTGTAGTGCCCGCCCACCATGAGTATGAGCGCGTGCACGAAGATCAGCCGATACGCGAGAGGCGTGAGCGGAAATCGGCTCGCGGTGGCGACGAGGATCGGCACCGCGATGAAGATCGGGAAGACCTCGAGCATCCAGGTTCCCGGCTCCAGCGCGCCGATGCGAGAGATGGCCAGACAGATGACGCCGACGATGAGGAGCGCGAGCGGCTCCCTGCGGCGCGTGCGTGCTCCGGAAGAGTCCGCGTCGCCGTCGTTGCGGCGTGAGAGCAACCTAGAACGTCTCCAGGAGCGCCGCGGTACTGCGCGCGGCCGAGGATGCACCGAGTCGCTCGAAGCTGACTGCAGCAGCCTGCAGCTCGAGCTCTGCATCGTCTGCATTTCCACACGCGCGATATGCCTGCGCGAGCGAGACGCGTGCGCGCGCCGCCTCGTAGGGGAGCTCGCTGTCCTTCGAGAGCCGCCACGCGCGTCGCAGGCTCGTCGACGCATGCGCAGCCTTTCCCTCGCTCAGTTCGACGACGCCGCGGGCGTACGCCGCTCGCGCGATGAGCGCCGGCGAGCCATACGTCTCCGCGATCGACGACAGCTCCTCGGCAGCCGCGCGCGCAAGGTCCGTGGCACCCGACGCTATCGATACCTCGACCTGCGCGGGAAGCAGCTTCGCACGGTCGAGCGGAGAGAGGGCTTGCTCCGAGAGCGCTCGTTCGAGCAGTGCTCGCGCACTGTCGGTTCGGCCCTGGGCATGGCGGAGCAGTGCGAGCCCGGGCAGCGGGTCGCGTCCGAGCTCGTGCGCGCGCCGGAAGAGACCGTCCGCTGTGATCAGATCTCCCATCAAGCGCCGCAACTCTCCGAGCTCGTAGTACGCCTCGCCGGCAACATCGCTGAGAAAGCCCTCGAGCTCCACGGATACCCGTCGCGCCTCGACCTCGGCCTCTTCCCACGCGCCGTTCAGCCGCAACAGCTCGGCGCGGCGCACGCGGCAGATCCCCGGATAGCCTGAGCCCGAGTGCGGCTCGCACCACTGCCGGACAGCTTCATTCCACTCGCGCGCGCGACGATAGTCCGCGAGCCGCTCGCACGTGCTCATCATGTTGCAATAGATGCGGCCCGTCGTGCGAGCGCCGATCTGACCGCTCGCCGACGCAGCCATCGCTTCGTCGATGGCCGCCATGCCCTCCACCACGCGGCCCTGCGACACGAGCATGCGGCCGCGATCCTGCAGCGCGAGCATCTGCAGATCACGATCGCCGAGCCGGCGACCGATGTCGAGTGCCGTGCCGGCCAGGGCCCACGCACGTTCGAAGTCCTTTTCCTCGCCCAGCGCGAGCATGGCCTTGCTGCGCGCCATCCATCCATGCTGAACGGATTCCGGCAGCCCCTCGAGATGACGTTCGGCGCGCTGCAACCAGCCGTGGGCGACGGAGCGCGCCAGCTTGTGGAAGTAATCCTCGGCCACGGCAATCGCGACGCCGGCGGCGCGATGCGCATCGCCGCGCTCGACATAGAGCGCGTAGACCCGCTCGCGCATCTTGATGCACTCATCGCTCTTGCCGATCCACCAGGCCGCCTCGGCAAGTCGCTCGAGATCCTCCGGCGACAGCGGCCCCGCGGCCTCGGCCGCGCTCAGCGCGTCGAAGGCGGCGTGCCAATCGCTGCGCTCGAATGCCTGGAGCCCGCTGCGCAGGCTGACCCGCATGCGCGACATGGCGGCCATCGCGATGATGTCGAGAGGCCGTTCGCTCGTTCCTCGCGAGTTTCTCGCTGCCTCCGATCCCACGATCTCCTCGAGCGGCGACATCAGCTCCTCGACCGTTTGCCATCGGTCGTTCGGATCCTTCTCGAGGCACCGTGTGATGAGATCCGAGAGCTTCGCCGGCGTGTCCGTGCGGTACGAGGTCACGGGCTCGGGTGTTTCGGTCATGTGGGCGACGATCAACTTTGCGGGCGTTCGATCGGAGAACGGAGGACGGCCGCACAGCATCTCGTAGGCGACGATGCCCATCGCGTAGATGTCGGCGCGCGCGTCCGCGTCCGGATCGCCGGCCAGCTGCTCGGGCGACATGTATCCTGGTGTTCCGAGGCCCAGTCCCGTGCGGGTGAGACGATCGGTCGGAGTGCCGCGAGTGGCTTGTTCGACGGCGCGCGCGATGCCGAAATCGGCGAGAATCGCGTGTCCGTGCTGCAGGAAGATGTTGTCCGGCTTCAGGTCGCGATGCACGACGTCGCGCGCGTGCGCGAACGCGAGCGCCTCGGCGACCTCGCGCAGCAGGCGAATCGCTTCGTCCATCGGCAGCGCGCCTGTGGTCGCGATGCGGTTTCTCAAGGAATCGCCGGCGACGAACGGGGTCACGTAGAACAGGAGTCCATCGCGCGCGCCAGCGGTGAGCACCGGCAGGATGTGCGCGTGTTGCAGCCTCGCGGTCACGAGCATCTCGCGCTGGAACCGCTGAGCGCTGTGCTCGGTAGCCAGCTCCGGTGGAAGGAGCTTGACTACGACTTTGCGATCGAGAGCCCGCTCGGTGGCGAGAAAAAGACGGCTCATCCCACCCGGGGAGAGCTCGCGCTCCACCAGGTAGGCGTTGCCCAGGGTAGTCTGAAGTCGATCCCGCAGGTCAGTCGACACGCAAGCCCCTTCATTTAGAACTCTTTACATATTCCTTCTTGGTGGCGCAGGTCAAGCCGTCCAAATCTCGTTGGGGTGAGCGCGCCCGCAAATGGCGGGCGCGACGATCGGTCGTAAAGGCGGGACTACCCCGCCCTTTCGGGCACTCACAACGTCCCAAGTGCAATTTCGGGCGCAGCGCTTGCGACTGCCGGCACTCGCCACTCACCCGCGGGAACGAGACGCAGCACAGAGAGCCCATGTGACTGCTCGGCCCTTTCACGTGAGCGGAAGCTCACTCTTCGAATTTCTCGCGGCGCGAGCGACCGGTGTACTCGTGCCCCGATGGATCTTCCTGCGCGCGCTCGGGCTGATCTTCTTCTCCGCCTTCTATTCGCTGGCGCGTCAGACGCTGGGACTCATCGGCGAGCGCGGCATCCTTCCGGTCGGCAGCTACCTGCAGCAGGTCGGTGGAGCGCTGCATGGCGTGACGCGATACTGGTACGCGCCGAGCATCTTCTGGGCGCGGTGGGACGACGGCGCTCTGGTGGCGGCGGTGGCAGCGGGCATCGTGTGCTCGCTGCTGCTTACCGCGAACATCTGGCCGCGACTGATGATCGCGGTCTGCACGCTGCTCTTTCTCTCGTTCATCGCGACGCTTCAGGATTTTTCGTCGTACCAGTCCGACGGGATGTTGCTGGAGGCGGGGTTCATCTCCATCTGGTTCGCACCTCGCGGGCTGCGACCGAGACTGGGCGCGCACGACCCGCCCTCCCTCATCAGTCTGTTCATGTTGAGATGGGAGTGGTTTCGCATCTACTTCGAATCCGGACTGGTCAAGCTGATGAGCGGCGACGTGCACTGGCGCGATCTCACCGCGATGGACGACTACTATCAGAACGGTCCGCTGCCGGCGTGGCCCGGCTGGTACGTGCAGCATCTGCCGCACTGGTTTCACGCGTCGACGGTAATCGTGACGCTCGTGGTGGAGCTCGTGGTGGTGTGGGCGGTGTTCATGCCGAGACGCGTTCGTCTCGCCTGCTTCGTCATCGTGACTGGCCTGCAGGTCGGAATCATCGCCACTGCGAATTACGCCTTTCTGAACTATCTCGTGCTGATGCTTGGCGTGCTGCTGCTCGATGATCGCGCCCTGGCGTGGATCGTGGCGCGCGTCGGCGCTCGCCGTCGCATCGCCAGGGACGCGCTGCTGGAGGGAGAGACGCTCCGGCCCGAGCTGGTGCGAGTCGCAGCGGTCACCAGGACCCGCTCCCATGCGCGCGTGATCGTCGAAGGGCTCGCGCTCGGCTGGGTCTTCTACGCGACACTCCTGGCGTTTCTTGCGCCGGCGTCGGGAACGATTCTCGGCGCGCCGGAACGGGTGCTGGCGCCGTTTCGAATCGCGAATGCCTATGGCTTGTTCGCGATGATGACGGAGCAGCGCTACGAGATCGAGTTCCAGGGGAGCGATGACGGGGGCCGCACGTGGACGGCGTATCCGTTTCGCTACAAGCCGCAGGATCCGGCGGAACGCCCGGGGATCTATGCGCCGTACCAGCCGCGGTTCGAGTGGAATCTCTGGTTCGCGTCGCTGGCGCCGTGGCAGGCGTCGGAGTGGGTGGTTGCGGCGCAGGCGCGGCTCGCGACGGGCAGCAAGGAGGTGCTCTCGCTCTTCCGTCGCGATCCGTTCAACGGTCACCCGCCCGCAATGGTGCGCACGGTGAGGTGGCAGTACTGGTTCACGAGTCCGGCCGCCAGACGCAAGACGGGCGCATGGTGGACGCGCGAATATCTGGGCGAGTTCGCCGGCGTCGTGTCGCGGGATACGTCGGGGCGCCTGACGTTTACCCCGCCTGGTGGCGAGTAGAGCCGGCTGCGAAAGACCGGCTCGCGCGACTCGCATCGCGTCAGTGCAGTCGGCGAACGGTCTTCTGCGATCTATGGAAGTCGAATCGACAACGCGTGTCGAAACACATTGCGCGGATCCCACTGCGCCTTGATCTGCTGCAGGCGCGGGTAGTTGTCCTTGTAGTAGATGGTGTACCAGGGCACACCGGACGTGTTCAAGCTCGCATCCGCGAGATCGGTGTCCGGGTGATTGATGAGTGAGCCATCGTACGCCTCCCCGGGCACGGCCACACCGCCCGTCTCCGCGAACAGCTCCGCGTAGAACGCTCGCACCCAGGCCAGATTCTGCTCGGACTCTCGCGCATCGATCCACCCCGTGTTGCACGCGATGTCGAGTATCGCGCCTCGTTGTGCGGACGCGGTCGCGTCGGATGCGATCGTATTGACGCGACCTCCGTACGTGGCAAGACCGAGCACGCCACCCATGATGTCGTGATCGGCGCGTGTGAGATAGTCGTAGGCGATGCGGATCTGGCGGTCGGTCAGCCGCTTCCTGAGCAGTGCGTCCTTCACCTTCACGCTCACGCCGCCCGGCGGCATGGTGAAAAGCTCCGGCATCGGATTCAGGGCGAACTCCAGCCACGACATGCGATCGACTACGCGCCCGGTCGGGGCGATCGTACCGGCGCTGATCGCTGCGAGGTGCTCGTCGATCTGGCGCTCAGCGCGCGCCCCTGCCGTGCTCACGCCGCGAATCAGTAGCTTGCCGAACTGTTTTCGATGAATCTCCAGGAGCGTGAAGAGGGAGGCATTCGGCGAGTCGGCACCGCTGTTCCCTTCGCACCACTCGCCATGATTCCGCAGCAGCCCGAGGAATGACGACTCGTCGATGTCACGCCAGTTCCATTCGACCTGAAACGTCGTGATCGATTCGGGCGCGCGAGGCAAGAGCGTGGCCGGATCATCCCCGGAGGCGTCGGGCGATCGGAACCAGTAGCGCGTGACGATGCCGAAGTTGCCGCCCCCGCCGCCGGTGTGCGCCCACCAGAGCTCACGATTCGGATCGGATGTCTCGCGCGTCGCCACGACACTCTGCGCTCGCCCGTCGTCGCCAACGGTGACCACCTCGACGGCATACAGATAGTCGGCTGCGAGCCCAAGCTGGCGGCAGAGAAATCCAAAGGCCCCGCCCACGACGTGCCCACCCATGCCGATGCCGGGATACTCGCCAAGCGGAACGACGACTCCCCACGAATCGAAGAGAGCGCGGAAGGTTTCGCCGACAGTGGCACCAGCCTCCACCGCAATGGCACGCAGGTCGGCATCGTAGTAGATGCGCTTCATGGGAGAGACGTCCACGATGACTCGCACGTCGGGATCGGATACGAATCCCTCGAGGCAGTGCCCTCCCGCCGTGGCGACGAGACGTCGCCTCTCTCTCATCGCTTCGTCGACTGCAGCAATCACATGCTGCGTCGAGCTGGCGAGGCAAACGTATTCGGGGTCGGCGCGGAATCGCTTGTTGAAGCCCTTGTCGAGAACCGCGAGATAGCGCGGATCGCCCGCAAAGATTCTGTTCGATTGCACGCGCTCCCCGTCGTTCGCGGCTAGTGAGGGGTGATCACACGCTCGGCCTTCACCGGGAAATTCACCACACCGGCGCGCTCGGCAAGCAGCTTGGCCATGAAGCGATTCGCCTCCGAGCTCCGCTCCACCTCGATCGCCGTCGCCTCGACCGCCATCTCGATGCGATGCAGCCGCGCCTGCAGCTCCTCGGTCGCGACAGTGATTCGCCGCTCATTCTTGAGCTCGAGC
>DATGDQ010000157.1:0-3070 GCA_035310785.1 Gemmatimonadaceae bacterium
GACGCCTCTGCCCCCCCAGGCTCGAGCGTCGCGCGATCTCGCACGAGCTCCACTCCCCAGAACAGTCCGGAGCCGCGCACGTCGCCGACGATCGGATACGTGTCGACGAGTGTGCGGAGCCGCGCGCCCATCGACTCGCCCACGGCGCGCGCGTGCTCCTGGAGCCTCTCGTCGCGCACGACGTCGAGCACGGCGATCCCTACCGCGCACGACACCGTGTTCCCTCCGAAGGTGCTGAAGAACTCCATGCCGTTGTCGAAGGCGTTCGCGATCGCGCGCGTCGTGGCGAGCGCGGCGACCGGGTGTCCGTTCCCCAGCGGCTTTCCCATCACGACGATGTCGGGAACGACATCCTGATCCTCGAACGCCCAGAAGCTCGTGCCCATGCGTCCGAGCCCGGTCTGCACCTCGTCGGCGATGCAGGCGCCCCCTGCGGCGCGAACGTGCTCGTACACGTGAGCGAGGTAGCCGGGCGGGAATATCAGCTGCCCGCCCACGCTCGGACACGTCTCGGCGATGAATCCCGCGAGCCCGCGACCCCTCGCGCGTACGCGGCGCGCGGCGTCTCCCACGAGCGCGGCGTACTTCGCGCCGGCGTCGGGATCGCTCGCCTTCCACGCTCCCCGATACACGTCGGGCAGGGGAGCGACGTGCACCCAGTCCGGCGCGCCGCTGCCGCCGGGACCCGAGTGCTTGTACGGGCTGATGTCGATGAGCGAGGTCGTGTTGCCGTGGTACGCCGCCTCGAGCACGATCATGTCGCGGCTGCCCGTGTACGCGCGGGCCAGGCGGAGCGCGAGCTCGTTCGCCTCGCTCGCCGAGTTCAGGATGTAGCAGATCTCGAGCGCGGGCGGCAGCGTTGCCAGCAGCCGCTCGGCGTATTCGATGAGCAGATCGTTCAGGTAGCGCGTGTTCGTGTTGAGCACACGCATCTGTGTCGCCGCCGCGTCGACCACGCGCGGATGACAGTGTCCCACGTGGGGCACATTGTTGTAGGCGTCGAGATAGCGGCGGCCCTCATCGTCGAACAGATGCTGCATCCACCCGCGAACGATCTTCACGGGATCGCGGTACGCGATGCTGAGATTTCCGCCGAGCACCGAGTGCCGCGCCGCGAGTGTGGTGCGCTTGTCGGCTTCCACCGCCGGAAAGCGATCGGCCGGCACGCGCGCGATCAGATTCGGATCGGGGCACAGCGCGCGCCACACCGCGCGCTGCGACCGAGGCGCAACGCCGGGGAAGTCGGTGCCGAGCTCCAGCATGTTCGTGATGAGCTGGAGATGGAGATGCGGGGTCCATCCGCCATTCACGGCGGCGGGGCCGAGCGTCGCGATGCGCTCGCCCGCCTTGAACGGGCGACCGATCTCCAGATCGTCCAGCGACTTTCGGCTGAGATGACCGTAGAGCGTGAAGAACTCCGTGCCGTCATCCGTCTCGTGGCGGAGGACGATCACGGGACCGTAGTCCAGTGGCTGCCGGTTGTCGGCAAACGCGTGCACGGTGCCGTCGAACGGCGCATACACCGGAGTGCCGACCGGCGCGAACAGGTCGAGCCCGATGTGAATGGTGCGATGCTCCGCAAGCGGCCCGCCACCCGTCGCGAACTCCGGCGCCGTGTAGATCAGTCGCGGCTCATCGTACCGGCCGATCGAGAGCGGCACGTTCGCGCGGCGCATCGCGTCGAACACGCGCCGGGTGAGTAGCGGCTCCGCATTGTTCGCCGGGTTACCATCGATGAGCGGGCTCGCGACGCCGAGATCGAGCACGATGCTCGGCTCCCGCTGCGGATCGATGCCGAGTACGGGCGCGATCGACTCCTGGCGCTCGAGAAATGCGATGACGCGCTCCGCTCCCGGCGCGATGGGCAGCCCCGCGGCCTCGCGAAACACCGCTTCGGCCAACGCAAACGGAATCATCGCGAGGGTGGGGAGCGTGCGTGCGATCGCGGACTGGCTGACGCCGAGGTACTCGTTGTCGGGGCGCTGGGCCTGCTGGTCGGCGGCGATGCACACGCTTGTGCAGAGCCGAAGCACGACGAGACCGTAGAGAGCCGCGAGCTCCTCCTCCGTCGGCATCACGCGCTCGCAGTAGCCGTGCACCATCGTCGCCGCCGACGTGAGCGGATCGGCGTCGCCGAGTATGACGTATGCGATCGCGATGGCGAGGTCGCCGATGCGGAAGCTGTGCGTCATGTCGCCGAAGTCGACGAGCCCGGTCACGCGCTGATCGCGGGACTCGACATCGCCATCACCGCCCACCAGCACGTTGAAGTCGTTCGGGTCGCCGTGGATCGCGGCGCGCGGCAGGGAAGGGAGCAGCGGCGCGGTGTGGCGGTCGAAGGCCGCGATCAGCGCGTCGATCGTGCGCCCGAGATCGTCGCCGGCCACGAGGCCTCTGAACCGCGACACGATCTCGCGCCCGTTTGCGAGATCCCAGTAGAAGTCGCGATGGATCGCGGGCGTGTCGAAATCGGCGAGCGCTCGCTCGAGCGCGCCGATGCTGCGCCCGAGATCCTCGAGAAGCGCCGGAGATCGCCGAGGTGTGGTGCCGAGTGGCCGCCCGGAGAGCCACGAGATGGCCCACGCGAGGTGCTCTCGACCTTCCCGGCCCGGTGCGCGGACGATCGTGTCGCCGCTCGCCGTCCGCAGCACCCGTGGTGTGAACGCGACCCGCTCGGCCACGTGCATCATCGCCTGCTGCTGCGCCTCGAGCATCGCGCGATCCTCGCGCGCGTTGGCGATCTTGAGCACGATGCGCGAGCCGTCCGCTCGCTCGATGCAGAAGTTCTGATCGCGCTCGCTGGTGAGCTCCGTCGCCCGGCCGCTCACGCCGAAATGTTCACGCGCCAGGCGCTCGGCGTCTGCTGGATCGAAGCGGGGACAGTGGTCGAGCATGGCGCGAAAAGTTAGCGGCGCGCGGTGGGCTCTGTAAGACGGCGGAGACGTCACGGATCGCGTGCAACGCCGTTCGGACACGCAATTCAGGCGGGACGCGTGTCCAACGGATGTCTCGACACTGCGAGGCACTTTCTCTCGTGAGCGACAGATCCAATCGCTCGAAGTGCGCGTAT
>DATGDQ010000158.1:0-3004 GCA_035310785.1 Gemmatimonadaceae bacterium
GGTGTTGTCGTTGATGATCGCGCCGAGCGCACACGGCGCGAAAATGTCCGCCCTCACGCCATAGATCTCGCCCGGCTCTACCGCCTTCGCGCCGAACTCGTCGACCACGTTGCGCACGCGTTCCGCATCGATGTCGGTCACGATGAGCTTCGCGCCCGCTTCGGAAAGCTCGCCCGCGAGGAACGCGCCGACGTGTCCGCATCCCTGAATGGCGACAGTCTTGCCTTCGAGCGAATCGGAGCCCCAGCGATGGTTCGCAGAGGCCTGAATCGCGCGAAACACGCCGTGCGCGGTGACCGGTGATGGATCGCCCGACTTTCCGGCGAGTCCCGCGACGTAGTCGGTTTCCATGTGCACCAGATCCATGTCGCTCGTGCTCGTACCGACATCCTCGGCCGTGACGTATCGTCCGCCAAGGCTCTCGACGAAGCGGCCGTGCGCACGGAAGATCATCTCGCGATTCGTCGTCCTGTTGTCACCGATGATCACGGACTTGCCACCGCCCAGATTGAGACCGGCGACGGCGTTCTTGTACGTCATCCCGCGCGCGAGCCGCAGCGCATCGATGATCGCCTCCTCGTCATTGGCGTAGCTCCAGAAGCGCGTGCCGCCGAGCGCTGGGCCGAGCGTGGTGGAGTGCACGGCGATGATCCCGCGGTAGCTCGCCGACGGATCACTGCAGAGTACGAGCTGCTCGTGCCCCATCTGGGCAAGGCGGTCGAAGAGGCCGCCGGTGGACGAGGTCGAAGCGCTGGTGAACGAGGCAGTGGCTGTCATATGTGTAATGAGTAGGCGAAGTATCGATCCGTCACGGACTGCGCGAGTAGAGCTCTCGCGCGATCACTATACGCTGAATCTCCGACGTTCCTTCATAGATCTCGGTCACTTTCGCGTCGCGAAACAGGCGCTCGACGGGATATTCCTTGACGTACCCGTACCCGCCGAAGATCTGGATGGCCTGCGTCGTCACCCACATGGCGGTCTCGCTCGCGAACAGCTTGCTCATGCTGCTGTACTGCGTGATCTTCTCGCCGCGATCCTTCGCGGCTGCAGCCTGGTATAGCAACGCGCGGGCCGCGGCAATTCTGGTGGCCATGTCGGCCAGCTTGAACTGGATGGCCTCGAATTCCTTGATCGGCTTACCGAACTGCCGCCGCTCGCCCGCGTAGTTCGTGGCGTGCTCCAGCGCACAACGCGCAATGCCAATGGCTTGCGCGGCGATGCCGAGGCGGCCGTGGTCGAGCGACTGCATCGCCATCGAAAAGCCCGCGCCCTCTTTCCCCAGCAGATTGCTGGCGGGTACGCGCATCTCGGCGAGATCGAGCTGAACGGTCGGGGACGCACGCAGCCCCATCTTGTCTTCCTTCTTGCCCACCTTGAAGCCGGGGAGATCGGGCGTCACGATGAACGCGCTGATGCCGCGAGGACCGCGCCGCTCGCCCGCGCTGTCCGTGCGCGCCATCACGATCAGCACATCGGCCTCGCTTCCGCTGGTCACCCACGCCTTCGTGCCGTTGAGGACCCAGCAATCGCCCTGGCGCACGGCCTGCGTCGTGAGCGATGCGGCATCCGAGCCCGCATCCGGCTCCGACAACGCGAACGCGCCCAGCATCTCGCCTCGCGCCATCGGCGCGAGATAGCGCTCCTTCTGCTCGGGCGTTCCCCATCGCAGCAGCATCTGCGTCGGCAGAGAATTGTGAACGCTCATGGAGACCGCGACCGATGCGTCCGACGCGGCAATCTCCTCGAGCGCGACGAGATACGTGGTGGTGGGGAGTCCGAGCCCGCCGTATTCCTCCGGGAGCATCATCCCGAGGAAGCCAAGCTCGCCCATCTTGCCTATCAGCGACCGATCGAAATAGGAATCACGATCCCACGCTGCGGAATGCGGCGCGATCTCGGCCTGCGCGAACTCGCGCGCAGTGCTCTGGATCTCGCGTTGCTCCTCGGTGAGCGGAATCAGCGCCCAGGACATAATTCTCCCGTGCGGGGCCTCACGCCCCGCCTGTATGCATCAGGAATATTCGTAGAACCCCCGTCCCGACTTTCTTCCGAGCCAACCGGCGGCGACATACTTTCGCAGGAGCGGACAGGGACGGTACTTCGGATCCCCGAGTCCGTCCCGCAGCACCTCGAGTATCGCCACGCATGTGTCGAGCCCGATGAGATCGGCGAGGGCGAGCGGTCCCATCGGATGGTTCATGCCCAGCTTCATCACCGTGTCGATCGACTCGGCGCTCCCGACACCTTCCATGAGACAGTACACCGCCTCGTTGATCATGGGCATGAGCACGCGATTCGACACGAAGCCCGGATAATCGTTCACTTCCACGGGCGTCTTGCCGAGCGATCGGGAGAGCGCGAGCACGCGCTCGGTGGTCTCGTTGGAGGTTGCGAGACCGCGAATCACCTCGACGAGCTGCATCACCGGCACTGGATTCATGAAATGCATCCCGATCACCTGCGACGGCCGCTTGGTCCGTGCACCGAGCTCGGTGATGGAAATGGAGCTGGTGTTCGAGGCGAGGATCGCTCCCGGCGCGGCGATGCCGTCGAGCTCCGCGAAAAGCGAGTACTTGAGCTCCGCGCGCTCCGTCGCCGCCTCGACGATGAGCATCGCGTCGGCGGCGCTCCGCAGACTCTCGTTCATCGAGATGCGCGCGAGCGCTGCGTCGCGCGCGCTCGCATCGATGACCTTCTTCTCGACCTGCCGCGCCAGATTCCTCTCGATCGTCGCGCGCGCGCGATCGAGCGCGGGACGCGAGACGTCGATCATCATCACATCGAAGCCGGCGACTGCAAACACGTGCGCAATGCCGTTTCCCATCTGCCCGGAGCCGACGACGGCGATCTTCTCGCTCATGCGAGATCCGGCGCGCCGCTGGCGCGTGACGAAACGCGCCGGTGCCAGGCGATGAGCAGCGCGATGCCCACCGTCATCCCAGCCACTGCCGCCGCGCCGCCCTCCGGTCCCCACGAGCCGCCGGTGAGCCAATCGGGGCCC
>DATGDQ010000159.1:0-8892 GCA_035310785.1 Gemmatimonadaceae bacterium
CGAGCGCCTTGAGAGGCGAGATGTAGAGGATCTGAACGGCGTTCGGCAGCGGCGATTCGAGTCCGCGCACGATCAGCTGGTTCACTTCCCACATGAATGCCGCGAGCGTCTTCCCGGTGCCCGTCGGCGCGAGAATCAGCGTGTGCTCGCCGCTCGCGATCGCCGGCCATCCCATCCGCTGCGGCTCGCTCGGCGCGCCGAATCGCTCGGCGAACCACGCACGAACGATCGGATGAAACGAGGCGAGCGGACCCGCAGCGGCGCGGCGTGGCATGCCCGAAACTTACGCCACGCAATACGCTACAGCAGCCGCGCCAACGTCGAAGAGCCCACCTCGAAGATGCGCTGCAGGAGCCCGCGCTTCTCGAACTCGGCGCGTGTGATCTCCTTCGAGTACTTGAGATCGTTCAGGAACACCGAATCGAGTGTTGCGCCGATCGTCGAATCGAGCACGTTGAGATTCGATTCGTTGTTGAACACCATGGAGCGGTTGTCGAAGTTCATCGACCCGACGCTCACCCACATGCCATCCGCGACGATCGACTTGGCGTGCATCATCGTCGGTGCGAACTCGAAGATGCGCACACCGCCCTTCAGAAGATCGTCGTACTGCTTGCGCCCGGCGTACCGCGTGATCTTCACATCGGATTCGGGCCCGACGGTGAGAATGCGAACGTCCACGCCGCGCTTCGATGCCTCGATGAGCAGCTGCTTGAAATCGTAATTGGGCACGAAGTAGGAGTTCGTGATGAACAGGCGATGCCGCGCCCCTGCGATGCTGAGCGCAAGAAATCGCTCGGCCGGCGTGCTGCCGATCGTCGGCTGCGCGTCCAGCAGCCCGGCGGTCTCCGCCGGCTCCTCCTTCACCGGCTCCTTCGGGAAGTACTTCTGGCCCGTGAGCAGGACCCCGGTCGCCTCCACCCATCCATCCGCGAACGTCGCCTGCAGCTGCGACACCGCGGGACCGGTGAATCGCACATCCGTGTCGCGCCACTGGTCCTTGGTGTGGCCGTTGCCCAGCCACTTGTCCGCTATGCCGAAGCCGCCGGTGAACCCTACGCGCCCGTCCACGACGATCACGCGATTGTGTGAACGATTCTGCAGCTTCTGCATCTCGTACCAGTGCACGGGTCGGAACTTGGCGAAGTGCACACCGTCCGCCTTCAGCGAATCGATGTACCCCTTCGTGATCTTCTGTCCCCCGAATGCATCCGTGAGCAGGTGCACGGCCACGCCACTCCGCGCGCGTTCTCGCAGAATTGCGGAGAGTGTGTCGGCGATCTTGCCGGGTTCGAAGTAGTACATCTGGATCGTGATCGTCTGCTTCGCGCCCCGCAGCTCCCTCCATATCGTGGGGAAGGTCTGCTCGCCATTCAGCAGCACCGTGACGTGATTCCCATCCGTGAGATGCGTCCCCGTGAACATTTCCATGGTGCGCGTGAACAGCGAGTCGCCCACGGCAGGTGCCGCGTTCCCGACCCCCTGAAGCCGCGAGATGTGCGAGCCATGGAGCGTGAACTCCATGCCGATGACGGTGAACAGGACGAGGAGCAGTCCGCCCGCCGCCAGCGCGACCTTCTCGAGCACACTGCGTTTTTGATCGTTCGCAGGCTTCTCCCTGGACGAACGATTCGAGGACTTTCCCATGCCCAACACCAATGCAAGGCTGACGCCGCCACGATTCGGCCCCAAGCTCGTTAGCCCCCTCATCTTGCTCCCCCCGCACCGGTAGTCCACCTTTCCGGCACATGGTTCTCGCCTCGCGACGCCGAACGGCTGCGCGGACGATCGCGCTCGACCGATCGCTCGAAACCCTGCCGATATTCCGGCTCAGTGACTCAGCGGACGACTCGGCGATTACGTATCTGCCGCCCACGGGCGGGCGATGGCGCGTCCTCCCAAACCCCGGCGATCGCCTCCCGGGCACCTTCGACCAGGACGTTTACGTCGAGCTGTGGCGCCGCTATGAAGAGGCGGGCTCCCCCTCCGACGGAACGGTCGCGTTCACGCTTCATGCGTTTCTTCGCTCCATCGGACGACGTGTCGACGGCCGCACCTACGAGCAGCTCCGCTCCGCACTCGCTCGACTGCAGCACACCACGCTCGAGTCCCAGCAGGCGTACTTCGACGGCACCGCACAGTCGGTCGTCGATGCGCGATTCAGCATTCTCACGGGCGTCGTGATCGAGCGTCGCCGATTCGCGGACCGCGACCAGCTCGGCCTCTTCTCCGCCTTCCCGGCGTCCGAGCCTGGCGAGGCCTACGTCACGATGTCGCCGATCGCGCGCGCCAACATCTCGGCCGGATATACCGTCATCCTCTCGGCGGCTCAGTACATGGCCCTGTCGTCGCCGGTCGCGCGTCGGCTCTATCGTCTGTTCGAAGTCGCACTCGAAGAGGGCATGGAGTGCTGGCGCGTTACCCTCGCTCATCTAGCCGAACAGCTTCCCCTGGCACAGCGTTACCCATCGCACCTGCAACGCGTTCTCCAACCAGCGCACGAGATGTTGATCGCAGCCGGTCTCTTGCGCGAAGTGACCGTTCAGCAACAGGCGCGTGAGTGGTATGTTGCATACACACTCGCCGACCGGACTCATTCATGATGCGAGCAGCATTTTTGCGGTGCCCCGTCGTTGTCCCCTACCCTCGGAGTGCTCGTCATGGCGACTAAGCTCGAGAAAACCTTGAAGCGTGAGATCGACATCGATGGTGCTGCATACATGGTTGCGATCTCGCCCGAGGGCGTGAAGCTCACCCAGAAGGGATTTCGCAAGGGGCCCGAGCTCACGTGGAAGCAGATACTCGTGAGCGGCGGTGGAGCAACACAGGCAGGCAGCGAAGGCGGCGGCGATTAGTACACGTGTCCGCGCGAGCGAGATGGGAACTATCTCCTCGCGCGATCGTATTTCAGAGGAGATCGATTCTCCTCATTCCAGGTATTTATGTCTCGACTTCGTACCGCGGCGCTATTCGGCGTCATAGCGCTGCCGATCGTCATCGGGGGCGCCGCCATCGAGCGGCAGTCGACCCGCGACGGCGCGCACGTGTTCGATCAGGTGCTCTCGCTCGTGGGCGACCGCTACGTCGACACGCTTCAACAGAATCAGCTCTTCGAGAAGGCCGCGCGCGGTCTCGTGCAACAGCTCGACGATCCGTATTCCGAGCTGTACACTCCTGCGCAGCTCAAGCGCTTCTCCACCGTCGCCACCGGAAAGTACGGTGGCATCGGCATGCAGATCGAGCAGCAGGAAGGCGCCATCGTCGTCGTCCGCGTGTTCGACCACACGCCGGCGGAGCAGGCGGGCGTGGCCGAGGGCGACCACATCGTCGGCATCGATACCGCATCCACGCGTGGATGGACATCCCAGCAGGTCTCCGACGTGCTGGTCGGGACCATCGGAACGAAGGTCAAAGTCAAGTTCGCGCGTCCCGGTATCGCATCTCCCATAGAGCACTCGTTCACGCGCGCCGAGATACACGTGCCCGCGGTGCCGTACGCCCTCATGCTCGACAACAAGATCGCGTACGTCCCGCTGCAGCAGTTCAGCGAGAATTCCGCGATGGAGCTGCGCGGCAACGTCAATCGCCTGCTCCACGAAGGAGCAAAGGGAATCATCCTCGATCTCCGCAATGATCCCGGCGGCATCCTCGATCAGGGGCTCGACATCGCCGATCTCTTCCTCGGCCCCGGCCAGACCATTGCGAGCGTGCGCACGCGACAGGGACCGCCGCAGGTGTTCACCACGCACAGCGGACAGCACGTGGGCGATGTCCCACTCGTCGTTCTGGTGGACGGATACTCCGCGTCGGCGAGCGAGATCGTCACCGGTGCACTGCAGGACCACGATCGCGCGCTCGTCGTCGGCACGACGTCGTTCGGCAAGGGACTCGTTCAGACCGTGTTTCCGCTCGACGGCGGCTGGGCGATGAAGCTCACCACCGGCAAATGGTATACGCCGAGCGGTCGCTCGATTCAGAAGAACCACAAGCACATCGATCCCGATTCTGCCGTCGCCACGGCCGCGCCAGACGACACGAAGCCGGATTCGCTCGAGCAGGATTCGGTCAAGAAACACCGGCCGATGTTCAAGAGCGATGCGGGCCGCACGATCTACGGTGGAGGCGGCGTCACTCCGGACATCATCGTTCCGGAAGACACCGTCACCACTGCGGAGCAGGAGTTCGCAAAGTCAGTCGCGCCGAAGTTCCCCGCCCTGCGCGGCGTGCTGTACAGCTACGCGTTCGAGCTGAAGGATCACGTCACCAAGGACTTCACCGTGAAGCCCGAGTGGCGCAACGAATTCTACAAGCGGCTCGAAGCGGACAAGATCCTCACCGACCGCAAGCAGTACGACGCGGCGACGCCACTCGTGAACCGCTGGCTCTCGCAGCAGGTTGCGCGACTCGCCTTCGGCGACTCGACGGCGTTCCGTCGCACGATTCCGGATGATCCGCAGCTCAGGAAGGCGCTCGAGGTGCTCCGAAAGGGGCAGACACAAAAGGACCTCTTCTCCATCGCTCGGGCGGACGCAGCACCCGGACATTAGCTTTCCGGCATGCGATACGCGCGCCCGGTAATGACCGCGGCCACGCTCGTGGCCGCGGTCGCTTGTCATGGCGGAGCCGCTCATCGAGCCACGCCTGCTCGCGCTCCCGCTCCGGCCGCCGCATCGCCCGTCGTCGAGCCGCACCTTGCCAACATTCGACAGCTCACGCACGGCGGCGAGAACGCCGAGGCGTATTTCAGCACGGACGGCAAGCGCCTGATCTTTCAGAGCACGCGCGATGGCCGAAGCTGCGACCAGGAGTACGTCATGAACGCGGACGGCTCGTCGCAGCAGCGCATCTCGGATGGTACGGGCAAGACGACCTGCGGCTACTTCTTCGCGTACAACACGAAGATCTTCTACGCGTCCACTCGCGCGGCTGACACCGCGTGCCCGAAGAAGCCCGATCCGTCGAAGGGATACGTGTGGGGGCTCGACAAGTTCGACATCTACACCGCGAACGCAGACGGCAGCGGCACGCAGCGACTCACGCACAACGGCGTCTACACGGCGGAGGGGACGCTCTCTCCGGATGGGAAGACGATCGTGTTCACGTCATTGAAAGATGGCGATCTCGACATTTACACGATGAACGTGGATGGCACCAATGTGCGCCGGCTGACGAATGTCCCGGGCTACGATGGCGGCCCGTTCTTTTCGCCCGACGGCAAACGCATCGTGTATCGCGCCTACCACCCCACGGATTCCACGGAGCTCGCGCAATATCGGGAGCTGCTCGGCCAGTCGATCGTGCGGCCGAACAAGATGGAGATCTGGGTGATGAACGCCGATGGCAGCGACCAGCATCAGATCACGCACCTGGGGGGCGCCAACTTCGCGCCCTTCTTCACGCCCGATGGCAAGCGCATCATCTTCTCGTCGAATTACACGAATCCGCACAGCGGTGAATTCGATCTGTATCTCATCGATGACGATGGCAGCTCACTCGAGCCGGTGACGAGCGCGAAGGGCTTCGACGGGTTTCCGCAGTTCAGTCCGGACGGGAAGCACCTTGTGTGGGCCTCGAGCCGCTTCGCCACGGGCGAACACCAGCTCGATCTGTTCATGGCGGACTGGAAGCCCTAGCATTGAACGACTGACCTCACACCCGGAGCAACGATGTTCGGCTTTGGCGCAGGCATTCTCCTCTTCATCATTTTCATCGCCGCGGTCACCATTGCCAAGACGGTGAAGATCATTGGACAGGCGGAAGTCATGGTGATCGAGCGGTGGGGACGGTTCAACCGCATCGCTCGCTCGGGGCTCAACGTCCTGATTCCCTACATGGAGAAGGGCAAGACGATCGACGTACGCTACTTCGAGGCGGATCCGGGCGGCGTGAAGCGCGTCACCTCCGGCTCCACGTCACGCATCGATCTTCGCGAACAGGTGCTGAGCTTTCCGAAGCAGCCCGTGATCACGAAGGACAACGTCACGATCGACATCGACGCGGTGCTCTACTACCGCATCGCCGATCCGCAAAAGGCCGCGTACGCAATTCAGAATCTTCCCTTTGCGCTCGAGACGCTCACGCGCACGACGCTGCGCAACATCGTCGGCGACATCGAGCTCGATCAGACCCTCGCGAGCCGGGACATGATCAACAAGCGCATGCGCGACACGATCGAGGAGGCATCGATCGGGTGGGGCGTGGATGTGACGCGCGTCGAGCTGCAGGCGATCGAGCCGCCGCGCGACATCCAGCAATCGATGGAGCTGCAGATGCGCGCCGAGCGCGAACGACGTGCCGCCGTCACGAACGCCGAGGCATCGAAGCGTGCGGCGATTCTGGAGGCGGAAGGCGTGCAGCAGTCACAGGTGAGCCGCGCGCAGGGTGAATCCGAGGCCGCAGTGCTGCGCGCGAAGGGACTCGCGACCGCGCGTCTCGCGATGGCGGAAGCGGAGGCGCAGGCAATCGCGCGCATCGCATCTTCGCTTCCGGAAGGCCAGGCCGCGATGTACCTGCTCGGCATGAAGTACCTCGAGGCGCTCCCGCAGCTCACGCAGGGCAAGGGCTCGACGATCTTCCTCCCCACCGAAGCAGCCGGCGTCATGGGTGCACTCGGCGGCATGAAAGAGCTGCTCGCACGCACATCCGGTGATGCGCCGGCGCCGAACGCGCCTCGCCCGCCCGCGCCCGCGTACCCGCCGCCACGTCCGCAGCTATCGGCATCGGCGGGGGTGCCGTGGGCCCCTCCGTCGCCGTCTTCGCCACCACCACCGCCGGTTTCTCCCGTGCCGCCGGAGGGTGGGAAATAGCGTGGCCAGAATCACCCGCGAGCGCGCTGAGCGAATCGCGCGCGGTCACGCGTGCGAGAACTGCGGCGAGTACAGCTACAAGAAGCTGGCGGTGAAGCCTGCGTCCAAGGAGGAGCGTGAGGGTGTGGACGTAGCGTGGATCGCCTCGAAGACGTGCGGTGTGTGCGGCGCGGTGCACGAAATGGGCATCGATGCTGAAGGCGAGATCATCTACGTCGCGTAGGCGCTAGCGCGGCTCCTTCGGAGTGGGCGCGAGCTCAATCGTGTCCGAGCAGTGCGCGACCGCCGCTCACACTGCGCCAGAGGTTGCGGTACCGCCTGCCCTCCCAGGGCCAGAAGGGCTTGTGTGCGTACTGCGGGCCGAAGACCACGGTCAGCAGCGAGTCGGGGTCGGCGGTGCGTCCGATCGCGGTGAGTCGCGCACCGAGCAGAATGGGGCGCGAGAACTCGAGATAGCGAGAGAAGCTGCGACAGAAGCAGAGCGGACCGCGGCTGGAGAAGCGACCGAACCAGAGGTCTGGCAATACGTACGTCATCGCATAGAAGACCTCGAGGGACTTGTCGCGCGGAAGCTCTGCGGGGGGCGTTCCGTGCGGAATGGAGCCGTGCTTGCCCCACTGCACGTCCACCCCGAGCTCTCCCCTGCCTCGCCAGTTCGCGTGGAGAATGTCGCCGTGCCAGTACGTCCAGAGATCCGTGGGAGCCCGGGTTGCGTCGTATCCGACCCAGAACTCCTCCTCATCGGGTCCCTGCGCGAAGGGCGACCACCGGGCGGCAATGTCGTGCTCGTACGTGAGATAGTAGGCAATTACGCGCCTCGTGGGGTGCAGAACGGCAACGGTTCGCTCGAGCGGGAACGATTCGTCCCGCTGTAGGTACAACACTGGAGCCAATTCCCTCGCGAGAAGCGCCGCGGAATCTTCCGGCGCAACGGCGTCGGGAAGCGCCAGCGGCAGCGGCGGAAAATGGGTGCGCGGACCGCAAGACGTCAGAAGCAGGACCAAGGCAATCGTCAGAAAGCTGGCGAATTCCAACGGTCTGTGCGTCTGCAGCGTAGTTTTCCCTTGGGGCCCTTCTCGGGCGTACGGGAAAGGGTATTCGATCGTCTCCCGGTGTTGGGGAGACCTGTTGAGACTTTGGAGGCGTTCATGCGAAAGCCACGTCCGGCCACGTACAATCCCGCGCAAGCACTGCAGCTCATCGCAAATGATCGCACCGGCGCTCCGCTGAGTTGCCCGTCGTGCTCCGGGCGAATAGTTCGCGATCCGGATCAGGTGCCACCCATCCCCCGCTCCCACGTCACGCTCCGCTGTTCCAGTTGCGGCCGAATCGCCCGCTACATTGCGGGAGCCGCCTGAGTTCGCTAACCGCTCGGTAGCATTCGATTTAGCAGCGGTTCTACTCAGCAACTCGCGAGCTTGGCCCAAATTATGAGATATGATCTAGTTACCACCGAAATCATCTGTTTAGATTTCGGCACACTCCAGATCGTCCGGTCTTCAGCGGCAAGTGTTTCTCCGCGAAAAGTCTCGAACGATTCGTAAAACAGTTCTAGCCCCACAGGGGAGAGGGTAAGGTACCATGGCACGCATTACCGGCACCGTGAAGTGGTTCAACGACGCGAAAGGCTTCGGTTTCATCTCCCGTGAGGGCGGCCCCGATGTTTTCGTCCACTTCAGCGCCATCACCGGCAACGGCTTCAAGTCGCTCGCCGAAGGCGATCAGGTCGAGTTCGAAATCGTTCAGGGACAAAAGGGTCCGCAGGCCGCCGACGTTCAGAAAGTCTGATCGGACGCGCTGAAGATCCCCCACGCCTCCGAAAAGAGTCCCAGCATTGCTGGGACTCTTTTTTTTGCCTAGAATCAGAGCCCCGATCCCTCCCATGATCGGCACCGGACTTGCCCCCCACCCCTGCGTCCGGCAGTGCACATAGCTCGACCACAGGAGTTCACGTATGGCTTCGATCTGGAAGGGCTCACTCTCGTTCGGACTCGTCAGCATCCCCGTCGAAGTGCGCACTGCCGTGCAGGAAGACCACATCGCCTTTCGCCAGCTCCACGAGGACGACCTCGCACCCATCAAGTAC
>DATGDQ010000160.1:0-2376 GCA_035310785.1 Gemmatimonadaceae bacterium
GAGCGCGATCGCGGCGGCTCTCGAAGCTGCGGGCCACGAGATCGAGAAGATCGAGGTCTCGGGGCCGGCGTCGAACCTGCTCGAGCGCCTCGAGCAGATCGATCCCGACATCATCTTCAACACGGCGGAGGGCCAGAGCGGGCGCATGCGCGAAGCGTTCTATCCCGCGCTGTTCGACGAGCTCGGCATCCCGTACACAGGGAGCGACGCGTACACCAACGCGGTCACGCTCGACAAGTGGCTCACCAAGCTGATCGTTGCGCGCGCGAACATCGATACCCCGCGGAGCATGCTCGTGACGGTGCGCAACTTCGAGCAGGTGCTCGAGCGCGGCGCCGGGCTCGCGTTCCCGGTGATCGTCAAGCCGAACCACGAAGGTTCCAGCAAGGGCATCTACAACGGTGCGCTGGGCTCCTCGGTGCTGAAGGACGCCAAAGACCTGCCCTCGGCGCTCAAGAGCGCGCTCAGGCAATATCCGGACGGCGTGCTCGTCGAGGAGTACATCGCCGGCGTCGATATCGCGGTGGGCTTCGTCGATGGCGTCGGCCACGACGACGGCCTGCTCACCCCGGTCGAGGTGATGTTCGAGACGAGCGCGTCCGACCGCACGTTCAACATCTACGACTACCGGCTGAAGAACGTCGAGCCGGGCAAGGTGCAGTACCGCTGCCCCGCGAACCTGCCGCGCGACGTGGCAGCGCGGCTGCGCAGCATCTCGAGCGAGGTGATCCGCACGCTCGGGCTGCGCGATCTGGCGCGGCTCGACTATCGCGTCACGCCGGAGGGCCGGATCTATCTGCTCGAGGTCAACGCGCTGCCGTCGCTGAGCGGGAGCTCATCGCTGTTCGCGGCGACCGCGCAGGTCGGCCTCACGTACAACGCGACGATCGCGTCGGTGCTGAACGCCGCCGCGCTACGCTCGGGGCTCGCCACGGCGAGCCAGCTCGGGGTCGGGCGGCAGCGCAAGACGCAGCCGATCCGGGTCGGCTTCACGTACAACGTCAAGCGCAGCCACGACGGGGATGACGAGGCGGAGTGGGATCCGCCGGAGACCATCATCGCGATCGCGAACGCCCTCGCCCGCCAGGGGCACATCGTCGTGCACCTGGAGGCAACGCCGGACCTGCCGCGGGTGCTCGCCGAAGCCGATGTCGATCTGATCTTCAACATCGCGGAAGGTGTCGAAGGCCGCAACCGCGAGGCCCAGGTCCCGGCGCTGTGCGAGCTGCTGGGCATTCCGTACACCGGCTCGGACTCGGCGACGCTGGCGATCGCACTCGACAAGGCGCTCGGCAAGAAGGTGCTGCTCCAGCACGACATCCTGACCCCGAAGTTCCAGGTGATGGAATCGGCGCGCGAGCGGCTGTCGCCGGAGATGAAGTTCCCGCTGATCGTGAAGCCGAACGCCGAGGGATCGAGCAAGGGCATCGGCTCGACCAGCGTGGTCGATACCGAGGATGATCTGCGCGCCGCGGTCAAGGTGTGCGTCGAGCGCTATCGCCAACCTGCCCTGGTCGAGGAGTACATCGCCGGCCGCGAGTTCACGGTGGGCCTGCTTGGCGACAAGCGCCCGCGCGTGCTGCCGCCGATGGAGATCAAGTTCAAGAAGGACACCAAGCGGCCGGTCTACGACTACGCGGTCAAGCAGGAATGGGAGGAGCACGTCTACTACGAGTGCCCGGCGAAGCTGACCGAGGCGGAGCAAAAGGCGGTCGAGAAGATCGCGCGCGCGACGTACTGGGCGCTCGATTGCCGGGACGTCGCCCGGGTCGACATGCGGATGGACGCCGACGGCCGGATCTACGTGCTCGAGGTGAACCCGCTGCCGGGGCTGACGCCGGGGTACTCGGATCTCGTGTTGATCGCGCAGGCGGCCGGTATGGAATACGACCAGCTGATCGCCGAGATCATGGTCGGCGGGCTGCGCCGCATGAAGGACAAGCGCCGCGAGGAGCGCGAGCTCGAGCGCGAGCGCGAGGCGCAGCACAAGGACCTGGCCAAGCTCGCCGAAAAGGACAAGGCCGAGAAGAAGCGCTCCGTCGCGAAGCTCTCGCCGGCGTCGGTGATGGCGAACGGCAACGGCAACGGCAACGGCAACGGCAACGGCAACGGCCACAGCCAGGGCGCGAACGGCAACGGTCACGGCAATGGCGCAGGCAACGGCGGCAACGGCGAGCCCCCGCCAGTCCGCGTCAAGCGCGAGCGTTCGGAGCCGGTCACGCAGATCGAACGGGTCCGCCCCGAGCCCGAGCCGACCGAGGTGCCACCGACCGCAACCGGCGTCACGCCGAACTGACTTGCCGGGCCCGGCGCCACGAGCCGTTGGGCCCAGCCGACACCGGGCTAGCGCTAGACTGACGGCCATGTGCGAGCGCG
>DATGDQ010000161.1:0-12950 GCA_035310785.1 Gemmatimonadaceae bacterium
GATGACGGTCGAAGACATGACGAATCTCGCGAATGAGCCCGCTGCCATCGCCGCCGATGTCGTCGACGCGACCGACGAACGCACTCACCGAGAAGGCGCCCGCCTTCGCCGCGAAGAGGGCCTGCGCGGCGCTGAACACGAGGGTGGCGGTCACTCGGATGCCGTCCGCCGCGAGCCGCGCCGTCGCGCGGAGTCCATCCTCGATGACCGGCACCTCGACGACGATGTTGTCGGCGATCTTCGCGAGCTCCTTGCCATCGCGATAAATGTCTTCGGAGGTGATCGCGAGCACGGGCGCCAGCACGGGACCGCGCGTGAGCCGACAGAGCTCGGCCAGGAGCTCGTGGTACTCTTCCGCGGAGTCCTCCTCGGCTATGAGCGTCGGATCGGTGGAGATTCCGTCCACGATTCCCACTTCCGTGGCCCAGCGGACTTCGTCGAGGCTCGCCGTATCGAGAAAGATCTTCATGTGCCGCCGAGGTAGAGGTCGCGCGGATAGCGAACGACTTCGAGAAAAAGCGCGTGCGGTGGCGCCGGTGCGGAGGTACGCCGATTGTCGTCGGCTTCGAGAAGCATCGCGAAATCGGAGACGGGACGCCGCCCGCGCGCGATCTCTATCATCGTGCCGACCAGGAAGCGTACCATGTGGTGCAGGAATCGATTGGCCTCGATCTCGAACACGAGCCCAAGTGGCTGCTCGATCCACGCCGCTTCGGCGACCGTGCAGCGATGATCGTCGTCCGTGGGCGCCGTACCCTGGATGGCAAAGGCCAGGAAGCGGTGCGAGCCGAGAAGGAGCCGAGCGCAGTGCGCGAGCGCGTCACGCGCGAGCGGTTCCTCGAGCGCCCACTCCCAGCGGCGACGGAAGGGAGACATCGCCTCCCGATCAGTGCCGACGTGATAGCTGTACCGCCGTCCGGTGGCGCTGTACCGTGCGTGAAAGGCATCGCTCATCTCGACTGCGCTGGCGACCCACAGGTCCGCCGGCAGTACCGCGTTCAATGCCCGCCGCAACTCGGCCGCTTCCCACTTGAGCGGCACTCGCACACCCACCGCCTGTCCGCGCGCATGCACACCCGCATCGGTGCGCCCGGCGCCGAGCGCGCTCACGGGTGCGTTGCACAACCGCTCGAGCGCGCTTTCCAACACTCCCTGAACCGTGCGCGTTGCCGGTTGGCGCTGCCACCCAGAGAACCCCGCGCCATCGTAATGCAGCACCAGCTGCACCATGCGCTCCGGCATGCGTGGAACTTACCGGAACGACCTTCGGTGTCAAGCGATCAGAAGCGCGGAAACGATTGACAGTTCGGCACCTACGTCTCAACATTCACGCTCGGCGCACCCCTCTGCCCGACGGCTCAGTCCCCCTTCATGCCACCTCGCACACTCGCGTCGCTCGCCCATGCGCTCGCGGCAGCGTCCGACCTCGACGCAGCCATTGTCGCGCTTGGCGAGGCGTTGGCAGAGGTGGACCGCAGCACGGAGCTGTCGCTGTTCGGCTATGATGCGCGCCACCAGATGCTCCGCGAGCGCGTCAGCCCCGATGGCTCGAAGGTCTTGCGCGCGCGCGCCGATACCACGGTGGACCATCTGCCGGCGCGCATCCGCACGCAGATCCTGGCTGGCGGTCAGTTCGTGGACCTGGGCGAGCAGTCCGACGAGTACGCGCGGCTGCTCGGACTGGACACCACGCTCGAAGAAGAGGGGCTGCTCGCGCTGCGTGGGATGCGCGTGGATGGACAGCTCTCCGCGGTCGTTGCGCTCTACGAGCCGCGTCGTTTCTTCGGCACGCGCGTGATGGAGCGATTCGCTCCCTACGTCGCGCTCTTCGCGCTGGCCTATGCCCGCTTCGCCGAGCGCGAGGCGCGCAACGAGGCGGTGCGCACGCTCGAGGATGTGACGCAGCGCGTGCACGGAGAGTACGTGAAACATCTCGCCTCGCTCGAGCAGGCGCTCGCGGTGGCGCGCAACACGCCGAGCGGCAGCGGGGGATTCACGCCCGAGCGAATGATTTCGCTCGAGACGGAGAACGCGAAGGCGAAGGAGGATGCACGCCGAGCCAATCGGCGCGCGGAGGCCGTCGAGCAGCAGGTGAGCGCCGCGGTCGGACAGCTCGAGCAAGCGCACGTGGAGCTGCATCGTCGCAGCGAGACGCTGAGACAGAAGACGCGTACGCTCTACCTCATCGAGCGCGTGCTCACCCTGGACGCGGGCACGAGCGATTCACGCAAACTCACCGAAGGGCTGCTCAATCTGTGCGGTGACGACATGCAGGCGCAGCGCTGCTCGCTCATGCTCCGCGCGCCCGGCACGAACCAGCTCTACATCGCGGCCGCCAGGGGACTGTCGCCGGACATCGCCGAGGGGACGCGCATTCACATCGGGCAGGGAGTCGCGGGAAAGGTAGCGCTCAGCCGGGAGCCGCTTCTCGTCACCGATGTCGCTCAGGCGGCAAACCATCCTCTGCTGGGCGACGAGTACTTCACCACGGGGTCGTTCATCAGCTTTCCGATCGTGTATCACGACGATCTCGTGGGCGTGCTGAATCTCACCAATCGGCTGCAGCGCGGTGTGTTCGTGGAGGAGGACGTGGAGCGCGTTCGGCTGCTCGCGTTGGTGATCTCGCTCGTAGCGTCGAAAGCAGGGCTTGCGACGAAGCTGCAGGAGCCGGCCGGTGCAAAGTAGCCCCGACAATGCGCTCGTTGCGGCGATTCGTCACCTCGTGTCGGGCCGGTCACTGTCCGCGAAGGAGACGAGCGACGCGTTCGATGTGATCATGATGGGGGAGGGCACGCCGGCGCAGATCGGGGCGCTGCTGACGGCGCTCGCGCTGAAGGGAGAGACGTCTTCCGAAGTGGCCGGGGGAGCGCGCGCCCTCCGCACGGCGATGCTGCCGTTTCTCGTCGATGATTCCGCGACGCTCGTCGACACCTGCGGCACGGGCGGTGGCTCGTTCTCCACCTTCAACATCTCCACGGCGGCGGCGCTGGTCGCGGCGGGTGCAGGTGTGCGAATCGCGAAGCACGGTAACCGCTCGCACAGTTCCCGGTGCGGAAGCGCAGACGTGCTGGAGTCGCTGGGTGTCGAGATTCAGCCATCGCCCGCGGTGATGCGACGCATGCTCGATCATGCGGGCATCGTATTCATGTTTGCTCCCGCGATGCATCCAGCCATGCGGCACGTCGCGGCGGTGCGTCGCGAGCTCGGCGTGCCGACGATCATGAACCTTCTCGGTCCTCTCGCGAACCCGGCGAGCGCTGGCAGACAGGTGGTGGGGGTCGCGAATCCGGCGCGAATGGATCTCATGGCGGGTGCGCTCGCGGAGCTGGGGAGCATGCACGCGCTCGTGGTACACGGCGAGCCGGGGATGGATGAGATCTCGCCGATCGGATGCACGCGCGTGCTCGAGGTCCGGAGTGGGGTGGTACGCGAGTGGACGATCGATCCCGCGAGCTTCTCGCTTGCTGCGGCTCCCGAGGAGCTGTCTGGGGGCGAGCCGGCGGAGAACGCGGCGCGCGTGACTCGAGTGTTGGACGGGAGCGATCGCGCGGGAGCACGGAGTGCGGTGCTGCTCAACGCCGCTGCCGCTATCTACGTGGGCGGCGCGGCGACGAGCTTTGGCGAAGGCATTCGCGCCGCGGCGATCGCGCTCGATTCCGGCAGAGCATTGAGGGCGCTCGTGGCGTTGCGCGAAGCAAGCGCCGGCGGGTGACCGCTCGGTCTGAGTCGTGTCCAGCCAGCGGCAGCTGGACCGCTCGCACTGCTCATCGCTTCAGCAGTGCGGCCGCTCGAGCCGACTAGTACTTGCGCAGCACGCCCACGACGACACCCTGGATGGTGACATCGTTCTCGTGAACGTAGATCGGGAGCATCGCGTCGTTCGCAGGCTGCAGCCTGATGCGACCGTCACGCTCGCGATAGATCTTTTTCACGGTGGCGGCGTTGTTGTCGATCAGCGCGATGACCGTCTCGCCATTGTCGGCGCTGCGGCGCTCGTTGATGATCACGAAGTCACCGTCCCGAATCTGCTCATCGATCATCGAGTTCCCGCGCACACGCAGCACGTAGTGGTTGCCGCCGCGTGAGATGAAGCTGTCGGGCACGCACATGGTCTCGTGCGAAGTGACGGCCTCGATGGGCATGCCGGCAGCGACGGTACCCAGGAGCGGCAGCTCGATCGCCTTCGGAAAGACGTCCGAGGGCAGGATCTCGATCGCGCGGCTCTCATTGTACGATCGCTTGATGTAACCTTTGCGCTCGAGATTACTGAGATGCTCGTGGACGGTTGCGAGCGAGTTATAGTTGAACTTCCGAGCAATCTCTTCGAAGCTGGGTGCGTACCCGTTGTCCTCGGAGTAGCCGCTGAGGTAATCGAGGATCTCGCGTTGCCGCTTGGTGAGCGCCATGCTCGCAGGTGGACGAAGGTGAGCCGAGCCGTGAACGAACTCCAGCGCGCCCCGAATGGACGCCGAAAAGCAGAATAGCCGAACAGTGACCGAAGCGCAAGTCTTTTCACGGCAATGGGCTCCGCCGACCGGGGTGCTGGGCCGGATCATGGCCGAGTCCGCTGAGCGGGTCGCCGCGCTCACGGGCGCTGAGCGGCGCGCGATCGAACGCGCCGCGGCACGGGCGCCCGCGCGACCTTCTTTCGCTGGCGCGCTCGCGAGACACACGGTGGCCGTGATCGCGGAGATCAAACGAAGATCTCCATCGAAGGGCGCCATTCGCGAATCGATCTCCGCGCACGCGCAAGCAATCGCCTTCGAGCGCGGCGGAGCAGCTGCCATTTCGATTCTCACCGAACCGACGCACTTCGGAGGCTCACTCGCCGATCTCGAAAGTGCTCGAGATCACGTGCACATTCCGTTGCTGCGGAAGGACTTTCACTCGCATCCGATTCAGCTCCACGAGGCGCGGGCAGGCGGTGCCTCGGCGGCTCTCCTGATCGTCCGCGCTCTCGCGCCGGAGAAGCTCAGAGAGATGATGGCCGTCGCGCACGACCTCGAAATCGAAACACTCGTCGAGGTTCGGACAGTTGCCCAACTCATGCTGGCACTCGAGCTCGGGGCACGGGTGATCGGAATCAACAGTCGCGATCTGGAAACGCTCGAGGTCGATGCGAGTGTGCCGGAGCACCTCCTTCCGATGCTCCCGGCCGGGACGATAGCGGTGGCCGAGAGCGGAATAGAAGGCGAGGCGGATGTCGAGGCGCGCGCCCGGTGGGGTGCGGACGCCGTGCTCGTGGGCTCGACGCTGTCCGCCTCCCGTGATCCGGAGCGGGCGGTTCGCGCGCTCACGGGTGTACCGAGGAGGGGGCGTGCGCGTTGAGGTGAAGGTGTGCGGGCTTACGCGCCCCACTGATGCGCGCGCTGCGGCAGATCTCGGTGCCCGCTACATCGGGGTGATTTTCGCGCGCGGGCCGCGGACCATCGATCCGAAGCGCGCACGGGAGGTGCTCGATGGCGGTGGCAACAACGTGGATCGAGTGGGCGTGTTCGGCGAAGCAGACATCGCTACCGTCGTCGAAATTGTGAGTGAGGCGAGGTTGGACATCGTCCAGCTGCACGCAGATCCAAGCGCGGAGACGGTGCGCGCCGTTCGTGATGCCACAGGTGCTCGCGTGTGGGCGGTGTTGCGTGTGGCGGGTGCGCTCACCGCGCCAGCGCTGCAGGAGCTGTGGGCGTCGGCAGACGCACTGGTCCTCGACTCGAAGGTGAAGGGAGTGCTCGGCGGCAGCGGCGTCTCCTTCGATTGGGCCGCTGCCGGGGCAGCAACGCATGCCCGGACAGGCCGTCTCGTAGTAGCGGGCGGACTCACGGCCTCGAACGTGGGGGAGGCGATCGAGACGCTGTCTCCCGAAGTCGTCGACGTATCATCCGGTGTCGAATCGTCGCCCGGGATCAAGGATCACGCGCGCATTGCCGATTTCATCGCGGCGGTGCGGCGAACAGGAGTGTTGCGATGACCGCGATTGATACAGGCAACCGCTTCGGCGCATTTGGCGGCCGGTATGTTCCCGAGACGCTGATTCCCGCTCTGGATGAACTCGAGGCGGAGCTGGCCGAGGCGATGGCGGATTCGGACTTTGTTTCCGAACTCGACAGTTTGCTTGCCACTTACGTCGGTCGTCCTTCTCCATTGAGCGACGCTCCTCGGCTTTCCGCGTTGGTGGGAGCGCCGGTGTTGCTCAAACGCGAAGACCTGAACCACACGGGCGCTCACAAGATCAACAACACGGTCGCTCAGGCGCTGTTGGCCCGACGCATGGGCAAGCGCCGGATCATTGCGGAGACGGGCGCGGGACAGCACGGGGTTGCGACGGCAACGATCTGCGCCCGGTTTGGACTGGAATGCGTGGTGTACATGGGCGAGGAGGACATGCGTCGACAGGCGCTCAATGTCTTCCGGATGCGATTGATGGGGGCGCGAGTGATTCCCGTGTCTTCGGGCACACGGACGCTGAAGGACGCCACAACCGAAGCAATTCGCGACTGGGTCACGAACGTAACGGATAGCCACTACATCATCGGATCAGTGGTTGGACCTGCACCATATCCTCGCATGGTACGTGAGTTTCAAGCGGTCATCGGGAGGGAAGCGCGGGCGCAGATGCTCGCGCAGGTCGGACGTTTGCCGGCCACCGTGGTCGCGTGCGTGGGGGGAGGGTCCAACGCCATGGGAATCTTTCATCCGTTCGTAGATGATGCGGAGGTCGAGCTCATTGGCGTGGAGGCCGCAGGCGAAGGCCTCGACACGGATCGTCACTCCGCCTCGCTCTCGCGCGGTACGCCGGGCGTGCTCCACGGCGCGCGGAGCTACCTGCTGCAGGATGCGGCGGGGCAGGTGCACCCGGCGCACTCGATCTCCGCGGGACTCGACTATCCCGGTGTCGGGCCCGAGCACTCCCATCTGAAGGACAGTGGACGCGCGACGTACGTCTCCATCACCGACGACGAGGCGCTCGAGGGGCTCGTGACCCTCAGCCGCCTCGAGGGCATCATTCCCGCGCTCGAGACCGCGCATGCGATCGCATGGGTAGTGAAGGAGCGCGCGCGCTGGTCGCCCGATCAGGCGGTGCTCATCTGCATCAGCGGTCGCGGCGACAAGGACGTCATGCAGGTGAGCGAGCTGCTCGGAGATCGTATCGCCTCGTGACCTCGCCGACGATCGCGCCCGAGCTCATTGAGAACGAGCTTCCGGATCCGCCATGCCCTCCGCAGCTCGTGGAGGAGATGCTGCGTCACTTCGCGCGCTCGATCAAGACGCATCAGCTGTATCTCCCGAACAATCCGATCTACCAGCGCGCGATCGAGAATCTGCGCGCGGCGTTCGCACCGATCTGGCCGCACACGCAGGAAATCGTGCTCTCGATCACGGAGGCGGACTTCCGCTGGCTGGGCCGCTCCGTGATGCACGAGGCGAATCGCGCGGAGAGCGTTCCCTGGGTGTTCTTCAAGGACGGCGTGCGCGAGCTGACGATGATGCAGGGGATCGAGGACGACGAGCTCGTGTCCCTCTTGCGAATTCTTCAGCGCGTGCGCAACGCGGCGCCGGAAGAGGATGATCTCCTGACACTCATGTGGGAGCAGGAGTTCACCCGGCTCCGGTATCGGTTCGTCGACATCAATCTCGATGCGCACCCTTCGTTCGATGCGCCGTCCGAGCCTCCGCAGGAGCGGACGATCCCGATCGTCGAAGACATGCGGGCGGAGGAGGCGGCGCAACCGGAGCGCAAGTCCGGGATCGTTCGCATGGAAGATCTCGACGCGACCCTCTACTTCCTGGACGAAAAGGAGATCGATTACCTGCGTGGCGAAGTGGCCGCCGAACAGGCGATCGATCTGCCGAGGAACGTGCTCGCGATCATGCTCGACATCTTCGAGGTGCAGGAGAACGACAAGGTTCGCGACGAGATCTGCGGCAATCTCGAGAGCTACATGCTCAATCTGCTCGCCGCTGGCGCGTATGGAGCAGTCGGCTACCTGCTCAGCGAAACCGATCAGCTCATCGGGCGCGCCTCGGCGCTCTCACCCGTGCACAAGCAGCGTCTGCTCGCGCTTCCCGCGAGCCTGAGCGATCCCGCGGTACTCTCGCAGCTTCTGGAGTCGCTGGATCACTCGGAGGTCATCCCGAAGCAGTCGGATCTCGACTCGCTGTTCGATCAGCTGCGCGGAGGCGTGCTCGGCACCGTGCTCGGGTGGCTCAAGCAGGCACAGAAGCCGGAGCTTCGCACCGCACTCGAGCGCGTGGCTGGACGACTGGCAGCGGCGAACAGCGCCGAGATGGTGAAGCTGATCGGCTCTTCCGAGGTATCCGTCGCGGTGGAGGCGATGCGCCGCGCCGGCGAGCTCAAGACGGCTGCCGCCGTCGCTCCGCTTGCCAAGGTGCTTCAGCAGCCGAACGTCGAGCTTCGTCAGGCAGGTGCGCAGGCGTTGGCGGAGATCGCCTCACCCGGCGCGTTGAAGCTGCTCGAGACCGCGCTCAATGATGAAGACCGTGATGTGCGCATCATCGCCGTGCGCGCGATCGGTATCCGGGGTCACCGCGCCGCGCTGCCGCGCGTCGAAGCGGTGGTGCAGGGGAAATCGGTGAAGGGTGCGGATCTCACGGAGAAGATGGCGTACTTCGAAGCATACGGAGCGCTCGCGCGCGATGCCGGAATCGCGCCCCTCGACAAGCTGCTGAACGGCCGCAGCTTCTGGGGCCGGCGCGCAGGCCCGGAGATTCGCGCCTGCGCGGCCCGCGCGCTCGGGATTATTGGCAGCGCGGGAGCGCTCGAGTCGTTGCGAAGCGCCACGGCGGATCGCGATCCGATGGTTCGCAGTGCGATCAACCGCGCGATGCGCGAGCGCACCTAAGTGTCGACGACCTCGGCGGCGACGGCCACAGGATCCACGAACTTCGCTCCTCCGAATGTCGGGGAGCGCGGGAGCGACGGCTTCGTTCGCAAGATGGGTCGCGAGTTTCTGCTCGCGATCTACGGCGCCCTGCGCACGGTGAAGATGTACCCGCCGGACAATCCCGTCGTGCAGAAGACCGTGCAGGAAGTCGTACGCCTCGCCAACGAGCTGCTGCGGGTCGAGCGCGAGGTCGAGCTGCGAGTATCCGGCGAATTCATCTTCATCAACGCGACGAGGCTCCGGCTCGATCTCGAGAACTACGCGAGCTTCAGCCGCATCATCAGCGCATTCCGCGACGCCGGCGTTGGGCTGTGCCGCATGCGCGACGGTTCGGCCACGCGCGACTGGGTGGTCTTCCTGACGCTGCTGCAGAACGCTGCCGTCGGCGATCAGGACGGGCGCCTGTACGCCCTCGGCGAAAAGCTCGCCGCGGCCAAGATCACTGCGTTCGAGCTCGGGCCCCCGACGAATGTCGACGAGGAGCTTCGACAGAAGGCGAAGGAGGCGGCCAAGCGCACGTACGCGCAGTCGGTATCGGTCACGAAGGATGTGATCAACTCCGTGCGCATGGGCCGGAGCCCGAACATCAAGAAGATCAAGCGCGTCGTGCAGGGCATCGTCGATCAGATCCTGAACGAGGAGACTTCGCTCATCGGACTCACCACGCTGCGCGACTACGACGAGTACACGTTCACCCACAGTGTGAACGTGTGCATCTTCTCCGTGGCGCTCGGCCGGAAGCTCGGCCTCACGCGGATTCAGCTCTACGATCTCGGCGTCGCGGCGCTCATGCACGACATCGGAAAGGCGCGTGTGCCGGTTGCCGTCCTGAACAAGCCGAGTGGTCTGGCGGAGGACGAGTGGCGGCTCATCTGCGGACATCCGTGGATGGGCGTGCTGCAGCTCTTCGCGATGCGGGGACAGAACGACATTCCGTATCGCGCGATGATCGTGTCGTTCGAGCATCACAAGAAGACCGATCTCTCCGGGTATCCGAAGCACGTCCGTCCGCGCACGATGAGCATCTACAGCAAGGTCGTGGCGGTTGCGGACGCGTTCGATGCCGCGACCTCTCGCCGGGCCTATCAGAACACGCCGCTCTCGCCTGCGGACGTGCTGCAGGAGATGCGCATCAACCCGCATCGCGGAATGGACCAGGTGCTCGTCAAGGCGTTCATGAGTCTCGTGGGACACTACCCGGTGGGTACATTGGTGGTGCTCGATACGTTCGAGATGGCGATCGTGAACGCGGTGAACGCCGTGCCCGAGGCGCTCTCGCGGCCGATCGTGCGCCTGATCAGCGACGAGCAGGGAAATCTCCTATTCCCGGGCACGATCGTGGACCTCAACCAAATGAACGACGCCGGTGGCTATGCGCGCACGATCATCAAGGTCGCCGACCCCGAGCGGTATGCCATCCGCGTCAGCGACTACTTCGTCTGACCTGATCGCCCGCCGCTTCGCCGCGCTCCGCGAGCGCGACGCCAAGGCTCTCGTCGTCTACATCACCGCCGGACATCCCGATCGCGCTCGCTCGCTCGCGCTCCTGCGCGGCATCGCCGACGCCGGCGCAGACGTGATCGAGCTCGGTGTCCCGTTCTCGGATCCACTCGCTGACGGACCGGTAATCCAGGCGAGCTCGCAGCGAGCACTCGAGCAGGGGATGACCTTCGACGGCGTGTTGGCACTCGCCGCCGAGGCTGCCGTGAACGTGCCCCTCGTGCTCTTCAGCTATCTCAATCCGATCGTCGCTGCAGGACCCGGCGCGCTCACGCGCGCGGCCGCATCCGGCATCCACGGCCTGCTCGTCACCGATCTTCCGGTGGGCGGCGACTCGGAGGTGGAGCGCGAGATCGGCGAGTCGCCGCTCGCGTTCATCAGGCTCGTGGCCCCCACGACGCCCACGCCCCGAATGGCCGAGATCGCGCGGCACGGGAGCGGATTCGTGTATCTCATCAGCCGGCTCGGCGTGACCGGGATGCAGACCGAGATCGCTGGCGGACTCGCCGAGACGATCGAGCGACTCCGCAGCGCAACGAAGCTCCCCGTGTGTGTCGGCTTCGGCATCTCGGGACCGGAGCAGGCGGCATCAGTAGCGAAGCTCGCGGATGGCGTGGTGGTCGGAAGCGCCGTGGTGCGTGCATCCGAGACGAGCGTCGACGCCGCGGTGTCGCTCGTGCGCGCGATGCGGAAGGCGATCGACGACCGCTGAGCGCCGGGTGCGCGCGTCAGGTGTCGCGCAGTCGTCTCTCCACTCGCTCGTCCGGCTTCACGAAGATCGTCTCGGAGCGCTGTACCAACACGCGTCCCGGCACACCGCCCCTTGCCTTGCGTACGTACTTCCGGCGCGTCCAGTCCACCGGCACGAGCCCCGAGCCTCGCGACTTGCTGTGCCATGCCGCGAGCACCGCTGCCTCCTCGAGGTCGCGAGAGGGCGGCGGCTCGTCGCGCGACCATCGCAGCACCACGTGTGCGCCGCTTGCGTCCCGCGCGTGGAGCCAGACATCGCGCGGCGACGATGCATGGAACGTGAGCGCGTCGTTCGAAGCGCCACCGCGTCCCACCCAGATCTCCAGGCCACCACTCGAGCGATACGTACGAAAGGGTCGCGTGGGCGCACGAGCCGCGGCCTGGCGCTCGAGCTGCGTAGCAGCTGCGCTCGCCGATCCGTGTGAATCGGCGGGCGGAGCCTCGAACGCGGCAATGCGTGCGGGCAGCGTCGCGAGTGCGCGCTCCATCGATCGCACCTCATTGTACATGCGCTCCGCCACCATGACGGCGCTCTCGCCCTCCTCGCGCGCGACGCTCGCCTCTCGACCGTCCGCGAGGCGCACGGTGAGCGGTGCAGGGACGTCGCCGAGCGACATGAGTGCATCGGCGAGCTGCCGCATGCGGGGCGCATCCGCCGCGCGCGCGAGCTCGCTCCGCATCCGTTCGAGAGCGCGATCGCGCCGATCATCGGCGCGCCTGCTCGCGACCGGTACGCGCTCGACGTCTGCCGGGGCGATCAGCGAAGGGGAGCGAATGGCGTTCTCGCAAACTGGATACGCCACGAGCACGCTGCCGCACCACGCGGGCTGGGCCGCCCCGAGTGCGCAGAGTGCTCGATATCGCATAACCGCGAGCTCCGGATCCGAGACGAGCCAACGCGCAACAAGTGAGCTCACCCAGCGGCCTCTCATCAGCGCGGTCACATCGCCGTTCGCGGCAGCGCGTCGCACAATTGCGTCGTCGAGCACCCCACGCGGCATGGACCTGGGCGGCAGGTCGCCGCCTATGCGCGCGATCACGCGACCGCTTTCGTGAGCGAGTGCCGCTCGCGCAGTCGGCAGCACGCTTACTTCGAGCACTGCGTGCTTCTCCACCGAGCCGCGAAACTTCCCCTCGCGCGCGAGCGCGATTTCCAGGCGCCGGTCATCCTCCAGTGCACTCACGCCGGCGATGATCCATCCGGCGAGCGCTCCGCGCTCGTCAACACTCTCTCGCGCGCGCACCACCACATCCGGCGTCGAGAGGTCGATCTCGACAGCGTCGCCGTCACCCGCGGCGATTATGACGCGCTTCGAATCGCGATCGAGCAGTCCGGTGCGGATCGTGGCCCCGCGCCATCTCGCATCGAGCTCACGTGCGAGATGATAGACAGTCAGGCTGTCCATGGCACCGAGGCGTTTGACACGCGCGGAGGATGCCCGTAAATTCTTCCCCTGTCAACACATGCACCCTCTCGCCTACATCGCCCTCGGCTCCAATCTCGGCGACCGGGACCAATTTCTCGCACGGGCGCGCCTCGCGCTCGCGGCACTTCCGGGCAGTCGCGTCGTGGCGGAATCTTCGGTCGAAGAGACGGCACCGGTCAGCGACGTTCCTCAGGGCGCCTATCTCAATCAAATGGTCGCACTCGAAACCGAGCTGTCGCCGCGCGAGCTTCTCGCCGAGCTGCAGCGCATCGAGAAGGATGCGGGTCGCGTGCGTAGCATTCGGTGGGGCCCGCGCACACTCGATCTCGACATTGTGTTATACGGTGACCAGCGCGTCGATGAGCCGGATCTC
>DATGDQ010000162.1:0-10078 GCA_035310785.1 Gemmatimonadaceae bacterium
CGGCGAGCCCGTATTGCTGCTCGATCAGGATCGCGCACAGTGGGACTACGTGCTCATTCGGCGCGGACTCGACGCACTCGCGCGCGCGGAGGCGCTCGGCGGCTCGATGGGCCCGTACGCGCTGCAGGCAGCGATCGCCGCGTGCCACGCGCGGGCGAAGAGCGGCGACGATACCGACTGGGCTCGGATCGCGTCGTTGTACGACATCCTCGCCCGGCTCACACCCTCGCCCGTCGTCGAGCTGAATCGCGCGGTCGCGATCTCGTTCGCGCGCGGCCCGGCCGCCGGCCTCGAGCTCGTCGATGCGCTGACCTCGGAGCCCTCGCTCAAGCGATATCATCTCCTGCCGAGCGTGCGGGGCGATCTGCTCGCGAAGCTGGGACGCGCGAGCGAGGCGCGCATCGAGCTCGAGCGCGCGGCCTCTCTCACACGCAATGCGCGAGAGCGCGAGCTGCTGCTCTCGCGCGCGGCGGCGCTCCCTAATCCCTAGCCCTGGTCGGCCCCCGCTGGACTTCCGTCGGTCCTCGGCACAACATCCATGTCTTACTTCAACCTCGAGCCCTCTCTCATGCGCCTACGCATTCTCGCGATGTCGACCGCCCTCGCCGCCCTTCCTCATCTTGCTGCGGCGCAGGCAGCTCCCGTTTCCGAGGCCTTCCGCGACGAGGCCAAGTCCGCAGCAAAGAATCTCATGGCTGCGGCCGATGAAATGCCCGCAGACAAGTACTCCTTCAAGCCCACCGCGGCCCAGATGAGCTTCGGCGAGATCGTGGCACACCTCGTCGAGGGCAACGACTATCTGTGCGGCGCGATCGGCGGCGCGAAGGCGCCGGCTCACGCGAAGGTCACGGGCGCGAGCGGAAAGGACGCACTGGTCGGCGAGCTCAAGAATTCGTTCGCATTCTGTGATCAGGCATTCGCGAAGCTCGACGATTCCAAGCTGAGCGAGCAGCTGCCGTTCTTCGGAGGAAAGACTCGCTCCCGCGCCTACGTGATGTTCGTGACGGTAGGTGATTGGGCCGATCACTACAGCCAGAGCGCGATATATCTTCGCCTGAACAATCTCCTGCCACCCACGGCGAAGAAGACGACCTCATAGCGCGTGGGCTGCCGAAGGCAGTGCTGAACGGCCGCTGGCTTTCATGCCAGCGGCCGTTTCGCATCGAAGCTGTACCGAATCCGAACACACCGCAATTCTGACAATTGCGCCGAAACCACCGGCGCCAGCGGATCGTACGATACCTCTGAACCGACGGCTCGATCGCGACGCGATCGCCAGCGAAGAGGAATTCCGACGTGACCGCCATCCAAACCATTCGCACCGTGGCGTTGTCGAATGGGTGAGACTGACCCCAACTCCGGCCTCGAGCACGCATGTCGCTGAGCATCGCCTTACTCGCGCTCCTCCAGGTTGCTGCCCCGTCCGCGCCGGGCGATGCGCACGCGTCGCGCTCCACCGTGAACATGCCGCCGTCGGCCACGACTCCCCCACCCGCGAGCGCGACCACCGCGATCGCCGTGCGCGCCATGAAGAAGCCCATCATCGACGGCCGCGACGACGACGAGGTGTGGCGACAGGCGCAACCGATCACGGGATTCCGGCAGTTCAGTCCCGTGGCCAACGGCGATGCACGGTTCCGCACGGAGGCGAAGGTCGCGTACGACGATGAGAACTTCTACGTCTTCCTGCGCATGTACGACCCGCACCCGGACAGCATCTTGCGGCTGCTCGGCCGCCACGATGTTCGTGTTGCGACGGATCAGATCAAGATCATCGTCGATTCCTACAACGACAAACGAACGGGGTACGAGTTCGCTGTGAATCCCGCAGGCGTGCGACGCGACTACGCCGTGTACAACGACATCAGCGAGGATGGCTCGTGGGACGGCGTGTGGGAGGCTGGCACGACGGTGGATTCGCTCGGATGGACGGCCGAGTTTCGCATTCCGCTGTCACAGTTGCGCTATGCCGATGCGCCGACGCACACGTTCGGATTCGGAATCTGGCGCGACATCGATCGCTTCAAGGAACGCGACAGCTGGCCCGTCTATCGCCAGACGGACGCGCGATTGATGTCCCAGCTCGGCACGGTCGAACGGATCGACGGAATTCCGTCGCCGCATCGTCTCGAGCTCGCACCCTACGTGGTGGCGAAGAACGTGTCCGTCAATCCGCTCGCGGGGAGCGCGCGCGATCAGAAGTTCTCCGCGGGCGCGGACATCAAGTACGGGCTGACGTCCAATCTCACGCTCGACGCGACGGTGAATCCCGATTTTGGCCAGGTCGAGTCCGACCCATCGGTGCTCAATCTCTCCGCATTCGAGACGTTCTTCGCCGAGCAGCGGCCGTTCTTTCTGGAGGGCACTGGCATCTACAGCTTCCAGGTGAACTGCAACGTCGTGAACTGCAACAACGAAGGACTCTTCTACTCACGCCGCATCGGCCGAGCGCCGCAGCTTGGCTTCCTCTACGGTGATGCGAGCTCCCCTACATCGACGACGATCCTCGGCGCGACCAAGCTCACGGGCCGACTCTCGAGTGGAACGTCGCTCGGCGTGCTCGATGCGGTGACGCAGCGCGCCGACGGCCCGCTCGGTCAGACGCTCGAGCCTACGACCAACTATGCGGTCGTGCGCGGACAGCAGGATCTCCGCGGAGGCGAGAGCGGCATCGGCATCCTCTTCACGGGAGTGGATCGGCGGAACGACGTGTGGACACGCGATCTGCTCAACAACAGTGCCTACGTCGCGGCCACCGACTTCCGGCACCGCTTCGCGGGTCGCCGCTTCGAGATCACCGGATCGATCGACGCCAGCCGCATCGGCGGAAGCCCCGCTGCCATCCTGGCGCGGCAGACAGACGCAGTGCACTACTTTCAGCAGCCCGATGGCTCGCTGCACGTGGACTCCTCTCGGACATCGCTCAGCGGCGATGCCGAGCAAATCACGTTCGGCAAGGTGGGCGGTGGAGTGACGCGCTTCCAGACCTCGTACAACCGAATGTCACCGGGATTCGAGCCGAACGATCTCGGGTACCTTCAGCGCGCCGACCTGCAGAACTGGAGCAACTGGTTCTCGCTGAACTTCCTGAACCCGGCGCTGTTCTTCAATTCCGCGTTCTTGAACTTCAATCAATGGAACTACTGGAACACCTCGGGGCTGCTGATCGAGCGCGCGGTGAACACCAACTGGCATTTCATTCTGCGGGACAACTTCGAGATCGACATGAGTGCGACAGCCTCACAGCTGCCCGGCACATTCAGCGATCGTGCATCCCGGGGTGGGCCGGCCGTTCGCCATTCGCCGTTCTACAACGGCAACCTTCAGCTCGTCGGCGACAACCGGAAGCAGGTGATCCCCACGCTGTCCCTCAACGCGGGACGCAGCGACTATGGTCGCGGTCATTACTATGAGATCACGCCCAGTGTCGATCTGCGCGTGGCGAGCCGCTTCCACATGAATCTCGGAGTCGACTACAACCACAATCGCGATGACTCGCAATGGTACGGCAACTTCACCGACTCCGTGAACGTCACGCACTACACGTTCGCGCATCTCGATCAGCAGACGCTGAGCTCGACGCTCAGGATCGACTACACCGCGACGCCCAACCTCACGTTCCAGCTCTACGCGTCACCATTCGTGACCAAGGGAACGTTCACGAACATTCGCGAGCTGGATGATCCCCGCGCCGAGGATTATGACAAGCGCTACAAGCCGTACACGGATGCGAGCGTGCTTGCAAGCCAGCCGGGCGGATTCAACGTCAAGCAATTCCGGTCGAACGCCGTCGTGCGCTGGGAGTACCGCCCCGGCTCCGCGCTGTTCCTCGTGTGGACGCAGCAGCGCCAGGGGGCGCTGCCGATAGCGGGGGACGATTCGTTCGGCGGCGACTACCACGGCCTCTTCAATCTGCACGCGGACAACACCTTCCTCGTGAAGATGTCGTACTGGTTCAACCGGTAGCCTCTCGCTAATTCGTCTCGGCCCCCGAGCGCGCGTGCTTTTCCAGCGCGCTCCACTGCGCCATCACCGAGTGATACGCGGCACTCGCGCGACGGCACGCCGCGATCTGATTGGCGGTCGGCGAGATGTCGGCACCTTGCATCGCCATCGCGGCGGCCATGAGCTGGTCGCCCACACTCTTCAGCGTTGGGGGCGCGTTCTCCTTCGCCGGCTGCGGCGTCCGCGAAGCGTCGGTGCCGGAATCCGGTTTCGCGGGCGCGAGTGCGTCCACTCTCGCGGCGAGCGCGTCAGCCTGTCCCGCGTCACGCCCAAGGCGCTCGCGCAGCGCGCGCGCTCGCGTGTACGCGGCCCGTACGGCGACCGCGTCGTCGTACATCTCGGTGGAGAGGGACGCGAGTTGCGTCAGTCCGGCAGCCGGCGTCGTGACGCGCGGATCGAGACGAAGCGTGAGCGGCTGCTCGTACCGCTTGCCACCGGCCGTGAGCCGAACCGTGTATTTCCCCGGAGGAGCCCACGGCGCGTCCATCACCGGGAACGTGCGATGGGGCACCGCGCCAGTGCCGCTCTCGTCTTCGGCGAGGCTCTCACGCTCGTTCGCAACCGGATCGTAGCGCAGATCCCACGTCATGCGATGCATTCCCGGAGACACCGGCAGCGCGAACGATGGCGCTGGCCAGTACAACGGCTGGTTGCAATCGGGCGCCTTCGGGTTCTGCTGGCATACTCGATTGTAGGCCTCGGGATCGCGCGCGGGATCGGGATTCAGCACGCGGTCGGCACTGGAATAGTGGCGCACGACTCGTCCCGCTGCGTTCACGATCTCGAGCCTCAATGTGTCGTGCTGGGCTGAGCCGACGTAATAGTCGATCACGCCGCCAGGCAGCGGATTCTCTCCAGCGGGGAGCTCGGGCGGCCACGGAGTGGGATCGTTCGTCGCGCCACGCACGCGCACTGCGATGGCGGGCTTGAGCAGATAGAGATCGGGCGCGGCCTGCACCGCGGCGCGCTGCCGGAGCGGCGTGATGTCGTCGAGAATCCAGAAACCGCGCCCGTGCGTCGCCGCGATCAGATCGGAGCAGAGACAGGTGCTGTCGTCCTTGACCTGGAGATCGCGAACGGAGATCGCTGGCATGTCGAGCTTCAGCGATTCCCAGTGATCACCGTCGTCGTACGACACCCACACCTGCGCATCGGTTGCGGCGTACAGCAGCCCCTCTCGCCGCGGATCCTCGCGGATGGAATTGGAAACGGCGCCCGGCGCGATGCCCGTGCTGATCTCGCGCCAGCTCTTGCCGCCATCGTGCGTGCGCCAGAGATGCGGGGTGATGTCGTCGATGCGCAGCGTGTTTGCCGCCGCGTACGCGGTGCGGTCATCGAAGTGGCCTGCCTCGATGTTGAAGATGCGCGTCCATGGCTTGATCTGGGGCGGCGTGACGTTCGTCCACGTCGCGCCGCCATTCGTGGTCGTCTGGATCGTGCCATCGTCGGTGCCCGCCCACAGAGTTCCAACCTTCCGCGAGGATGGGGAGAGGGCGGTGATCGCGCCTTGCGGATGCACCTTCACCTTGGACGCGTACTTGCCGGCGCTTGCGGGAACGTCCCAGCTCTGGCGGGCGAGGTCGGGGCTGATGCGTGTCCACGTGTGTCCGCGATCGATGGTCTTCCACACCGCGTTCGATGTGTAGTAGAGGACGTTGTGGTCGATCGGCGACCAGTTGATCGGCATCGTGCGCACGTTGCGGCCATAGCTCGAGCCACGCTGGGTAGAGTCGGGGCCGACGTACGTGATCTGACCGGTCTTGCGATTCCAGAGCGAGACGTTTCTGCGCATGCTCCCGAACACCTTGTCGGGATCCTTCGGATCCGGCGCCGCGATCCCGTACTCCTGGATGTCCACGGGATGCCAATCGTGGAAGGTGATCTCGCCATCCATCGACCGGCTGTCTACGCACGCGGAGCCCGAGTCCTGCTGTCCGCCGCACACGCGATACAGGAACGAGTTGTCCGTCGACACGTGGTACATCGCCGCCGTCGATTGCGTGTACCAGTTGCTCCAACTCACTCCTCGATTCGACGAAACCACCGCCCCCTGGTCCGAGACGAGGAGCAGGATGTTTGGATCGTTCGGATTGATCCACACCTTCTGATAGTCGTCGCCGCCCGGGGATCCGCGCACGGCGGACCACGTCACGCCGCCATTCTCGGAGCGCCAGAATACGATCGACACGCTGTAGACCACGTTCTCGTTCTTCGGATCCACGGCCAGCGTCGCGAGATCGCCGCCGCCGATGCGCAGCAGCGGCCTCGGATCCGGCTTGTTGCCGCCGCCCTGATTCGGTGCATTGGGATCGTGGACGGCGAGATACCAGTGCTCGCCGGCATCGATCGACTTGTAGAGTCCGAGCTCCTCCGTCCGCCCGCGCGCCGCGGCCTCCGGGCCGGGCGCGCCGGCAACCATCGCGTACAGCACCTTCGAGTTGGAGGGGGCGATCGCGAGATTCGCCTCCAGCACCGTCGGAAGTCCTGCTCCGAGCTGCTTCCACGTGCTGCCGCCATCGACCGACTTGAACATGCCGCCGGATGCGCCGCCGAAATCATTTCCCTCGACGAAGCTCTCCTGCTGCTGCCAGAGTCCGGCGTACACGATGTTCGGGTCACTCGGATCGATCCGCACGTCGTTCGCACTGGTGTACTCGTCCTTGTACAACACCTTCTGGAATGACTTGCCGCCGTCCGTCGAGCGGAAGATGCCGCGCTCCTCGTTCGGACCGTACGGGTGGCCGAGCGCCGCGACGAACAGCCGGTCGGGGTTCCCTGGATCCACGTCGATCATCGCGATCATCTGGCTGTCGCGCAGGCCGAGGTGCGTCCACGTCTTGCCCGCGTCGGTCGACTTGTAGACGCCGTTGCCCACGGCGAGATCGGGGCGAATGATTCCTGCGCCGCTGCCCACGTAGATGATGTTCGGATTCGATGGGGCGACGGCGATCGCGCCGATCGATCCGGTGGACTGACCGTCGAAGAGCGGCACCCACGTCGAGCCGTAGTCGGTGGAGCGCCACACGCCGCCATTGTCGAAGCCGGCGTAGAACACGTTCGGCTGGCTCGGGACGCCTGCCAGCGCGCGCGCGCGGCCCGCCCGAATCGGGCCGATCGAGCGCCAATGCATGGCGGATGCGACATCCACGGACTGTGCAGCCACGGCAGACGCGATGCCTGCCAGGAGTGCGGGCGCGGCGGCGAGTGCGAGCAGGGAATTGAGTGTACGCATGACGCTCAACCTATCGTGAGCGCGGACGGTTGGAAACGGCGCGTCGGGCATACCACGCAGGTACACTGCGCTCCCCTTGCGCTTCGACAAGGGAGGATGCTATGCTCTCTTGTAGAAGCGAACAGGGAGCAACATGGCCGACACCGCCGACGCAGCGAAGCTCGAGCTTCCCCAGGGCACGCTCGACCTCCTCATTCTCAAGGCCGTCTCGCTCCAGCCGCAGCACGGCTGGGCGATCTCGGAGCGCATACGCCAGGTCTCCGCGACCGCGCTCCAGATTCCGCAGGGATCGCTGTATCCGGCGCTCCATCGCCTCGAGCGCCGCGGGTGGATCAAGGCGAAATGGGGCGAATCAGAGAACAATCGGCGCGCGAAGTTCTACGAGCTCACCCGCACGGGGCGGCATCAGCTCGAAGCGGAAACCGATGCCTGGAGGCGACTCACGGTCGCGGTGCGACTCGTGCTCGACATGCGATGAGTCCCGCCGACATGCTCACGGACCTGGCGAGCGACCTCCGCTTCCGCTGGCGCGCGCTGTTCCGGCGCGCAGAGCTCGAGCGTGAGCTCGACGACGAGCTTCGCTTCCATCTCGAGCGCGAGGCGGCCAATCACGAGCGCCGCGGGCTGAGCGCGGCCGAAGCCTCGCGCCGCGCGCGGATCGCGTTCGGTGGAGTGGATCGCGTAAAGGAGGAGTCGCGCGACACGCGCGGCGTTCGCGCGCTCGAGATGATCCTGCGCGACCTGCGGTACGCCATTCGTGGGCTGCGCTCCCGTCCCGGTTTCGCTCTCGCCGTCATCGTGACGCTCGCGCTCGGAATCGGTGCCAACGCCGCGATGTTCGGCATCGTCGATCGGCTGATGTTCCGGCCACTTCCCCTTCTGCGCGATCCCGCCAGCGTCAATCGCGCCTACGTCACGTATTTCTCCCGCGGCAATCGGATCGTGGGAAGCTCGCTCGAATATCGCCGCTACCTCGATCTCGCCGGCTCATCCACGCTCTCACAGAGTGCGGCGTTTCGCGATCTCGATGTCGCCGTGGGCTCCGGGCCGGACTCTCGCGAGATGCACGTGGAAGCCGTGAGCGGATCGTTCTTCGATTTCTTCGAGGCACGCCCGGTGATCGGGCGATTCTTCACTGCCAGCGAGGAATCCTCGCTCGCCGACGCCCCCGTCGTCGTCCTTGGCTACGCGCTGTGGAAAGCTCGATTCGGCGGACGGAGCGACGTGCTGGGCCAGCAGCTGCAAGTCGGCGCTCTCAACGCGACGATCATTGGTGTGGCTCCGAAGGAATTCGTCGGAAGCGACGAGGTGCAGCCGGCGAACGCCTTCATTCCACTCACCGCGTACGGCAAATCGCAAATCCCGGACTTCGACAGGGACTACAGCTGGGGATGGCTCGCGATGATGATCCGACGCAAGCCAGGAGTCACGAACCAGCAGGCGGAAGCCGATCTGACGAATTCATATGCGCTGAGCTGGCAGAAGGAGCACGCCCTCGAGCCGACGATCGCTCCGATCGCGCTGGCGAAGCCGAGGGCGATCGTCGCCTCCCTGCACGAGCTCCGTGGTCCCGACGCCGGGCGCAACGCACCGATCATCCTGTGGATCTCCGGCGTCGCCGCGGTCGTGCTCCTCATCGCCTGCGCGAACGTCGCCAATCTCCTGCTGAGTCGCGCCTTCGGTCGCCGGCGCGAGATCGCCGTGCGTCTCGCACTGGGCGCGACCCGAGGGCGGCTCATCGGTCAGCTGCTCATCGAGAGTCTCGCCCTCGCACTCCTCGCCGGTGTGGCGGGGGTGATCGTCGGTGAAGGCGCGCAGGCGGTGCTGAGCAGGCTCTTCCTGCCCAGACATGCAACGATCGGCGTGCTCGATGATGCGCGAACCGTCCTCTTCGCCTGCCTCGCGGCCCTCGTCACCGGTGTGCTCACGGGCATTGCACCATCGCTGCAATCCGGTCGCGAGGACCTGGTGACGGCGCTCAAGTCCTCCGCGCGAGAGGGCGCGCGGCACCGCTCGCGCACACGCAGCGGGCTCCTGCTCGCGCAGGGCGCACTCTGCGTCTTCCTTCTCGTGGGCGCCGGGTTGTTCGTGCGGAGCCTCTACAACGTTGCCCGACTCAATCTGGGCTACGATGTGGATCCGCTGCTCTACGTGTCGACCGAAATGCGGGGACTGCAGCTCGAGAAGGAGCAGGACATCGACCTCAAGTCGCGCCTGGAGGAGGAGGCGCGCACGATTCCCGGAGTCGAGCGAGTGACGCAGGCGCTCACGATCCCGTTGTGGCAGATGAGAACCCAGAGCTTCTCGGTGCCGGGCGTCGATTCCGCCGACCATCTGGGCCAATTTCTCATGCAGATGGGTACGGCCGACTTCTTTCGAACGATGGGCACTCGAATCGTTCGCGGCCGCGGATTCGACTCCACGGATCGTCGGGGATCTCCGCCTGTCATCGTCGTTTCCGAGGGCATGGCGCGACGCCTCTGGCCCGGCGAGGATGCGCTCGGAAAATGTGTGAGGGCGGGTGGCGACACGATGCCCTGCGCCACCGTGGTGGGCGTCGCGGAGAACATCAAGGCGAGTGACGTCATCGGCGATAGCGGATTGCAGTACTATCTCTCCATCGAGCAGCGACGGCCGGAGGGAGCGTCACTCCTCGTGCGGACGCATGGGAGCGCAGCGCAGCTCGAGGAACGAGTTCGGGAACGTCTGCAGCGGCTCATGCCCGGACCGTCGTACGTCACGGTGACACCCATGCGCGACATCGTCGATCCGGCACGCGGGTCGTGGCGCATGGGCGCGACCATGTTTCTTCTCTTCGGCTTCGTCGCGCTGGTGCTGGCT
>DATGDQ010000163.1:0-4476 GCA_035310785.1 Gemmatimonadaceae bacterium
ACTTGGCCGCCGTCCCGTTGCCCGTCTGCAGCTGCGTCATCACCATGTTGAGCTTTCTCGTGGTGGAATCGAGATTGTTCGTGAGTGTCGACAGATTGCGCGTGGTCACCTGCATGTTGCGCACGGTCGAGTCCAGCGAGATCGAGTCGATCGCACCAACGCGGCTGCGCAACGCGTTCATCGTGAGCGTGAGTCCGCGCGACTGCTCGGCCGCGACCGTGCTGAGCTGCTGAACGAGGGCGTTCGTGGACGCGATCGTCTTGCGCAGGCTCTGGATTCCGCCCTCCTGCACGAACTCGATCTTCACGGTCTTGGCGACGTCGGACAATGCGCCGCTCACGCTGTCCACGCGCAGGAGCAGCGCGTCCATCGATGGCGCCGCGCGGCCGGCCGGTATCGTGTCGCCGGCCGTCATGAAACCGTTGAAGCGGCAGGTCGAGGTGACCGCCCGCGTCGTCGCCGGTGCGGAGGTATCGGCGGTGATCGGCGGAGGCGACGCCGTGCACGGCGTCAGCGCGATCGACTTGTCGCCGAAGAAGCCCTCGTTCGCGACGGTCGCCGTCGTCCCCTGCGGAATCCTGCGATTCCTGTCGATGCTCAGACGCACGTTCAGATAGCCCGTCTCGTCCAGATCGACCGCGTCCACGAAGCCCACCTGCACGCCCGCGAGATTCACCGGCTGCCCCGGCTTCACGTTCTGGCCCCAGGTGAAGCGCGTGTACTCCGGGTACGACTTGCTGAAGCCGCGCCGGGCGAGCCACAGCGTGCCCGTGATCGCCACGACCACGCAGATCACGGTGAAGATGCCGACGACGACTTCGTCACGTTGTTTGGTCATTGAATCTCTTTTGCGAGATAAAGAGCGGTAAGCGCATCGAGAAGCAGGATCACCACCGACGAGACGACGACGGCGCGGGCCGTCGAGCGGCCGACACCTTCTGCGCCGGCCCCCGTGATGAATCCCTCGTACGAGCAGATCATGGCGATCGCGGCCCCGAAGAGAGTTGCCTTGATGAGCGCGTACCACACCTGAAACGTGTTGAACGTGAGATGAAGCCCAGCCGTGTAGTCGGCCAGCCGAACGTCGGTCGCGCCGATCACGGCGAGCCCGCCCGCTCCGATCCCGACGGCGATGGCGACGATGGTCAGCATCGGCACCATCGTCACCCCCGCGATCACGCGCGGCACCATCAGATACGCCACCGGATCGTACGCGAGCGTCTCCAGCGCATCGATCTGCTCGGTCACACGCATGGTCCCGATCTCGGCCGTCATCTTGGCACCGATGCGCCCCGCGAGCACGAGCGCGGTGAGCAACGGCCCGAGCTCGAGCACGATGCTCTGCCGCGTGATCCAGCCCACTACCGAGAACTGCACGCCCGGAAAGAGCTGATAGGTGGTCTGGTACGCGGTCACCGCGCCGATGAAGGCGGAGACGGTCGCCACCAGCGGCACCGAGTCGACGCCGATCTGCCGCATCTGCGCGATCGTCAGCGGCAGGTAGGTCTTGGGCTGCAGCAGCGCCCTGAAGAACTCACGCTGGAAGAGCACGCGCTCGCCCAGGTGGCCGAACACCGAAATGGTGATGCGGCCGATCGCACGCAGGAGCCGGCCGAATATCCAGTAGCCCGTTGGCGCAGCGGTCGGATCCTCTTGGAAGAGCGTCGCGCTCATGCGCGCGCCGCCTGCGTCACGTTCGCACCCGCGCCATGAGCACGATGCCGATGGCACCGAAGATCATGTTCGGGATCCACGCTGCCAGGTACGGCGGGATCGCACCACCCTCGCCGATCGCCTTGGTGAGCTGGATGAGCATGAGATAGATGATGGTGGTGGCGAGGCTGATCCCGATACCGAACGCGGTGCCGCCGCGCTGCGTGCTCGTGGCAAGGGGCGCGCCGAAGAACACGATGATGAAGCACGCGACCGGAATCGCGATCTTGAGCGAGAGCTCCACCTTGATCTCGTTGTCATCCGCCCCCGATCGCTCCAGCGACCTGATGAATCGCTTCAGCTCGCGAAACCCCATCTGTTCGGGACTCTTCGGCGCCGACGTGAGATCGATCGGCGCCTCCAGCAGGTCCGCGTCGCGCACGCTGTCGAACGAGATCGCGACATTGCGCGTCGAGTCCGGAAGGATGTGCAGGTCGCCCGCCTTGAGCGTCCATGCCTTGTGCGTGGTGTCGTAGTTCGCCGTGCGCGCCGCGAGCAGATACGTGGGATAGTCGGGCCCGCGACCGCGCCGCTCGATCTCCAGGTTGTCGATCAGCCGCCGCTCCACGTTGAGCGCCGAGATCTTGTAGACGCGGCCGTGCGGCGCGCTGTACGCGAAGTTGTAGCGCTCGTTGCCCGGCTTGTAGCGTCCCTCCTCGAGGAGATCGTTGCGCTTGATGTCGGAGATCGGCACCAGCTCACCGAGTGCGAACGCCATCAGCATGACGATGAAGGCTCCGCCGAAGATCGGGATGAGCAGCCGATAGAAGCTGATCCCCGACGCCTTCGCCGCCGTGAGCTCCGAATGTCGCGTGAGCGAGCCGATCGTGAACACCGTCGCGAACAACACGGCGGCCGGCAACACCATGTAGATCGACTCCGGAAACCAGTAGACGTACGCCAACGCGATCTGCTCCGGCGTGAGGTGCCGGTTGAGATATTTTCCGAGACGATCCGTCAGATCGATCACGATCACCAGCAGCGGAAACCCGAGCGCCGTGGTGACGAAGATCTTGATGAACTCGGACGCGACGTAGCGGTCGAGCGGTCGCAGGAAGGGCAGCTTCACGCGGGCACTCGGCGGCGGCGATTCGCACGAATGCCGATGCTGCGCGCGCGTTGCGCGAGCCACGTGCGCACGGTGTCGAGCAGCTCGCTCGTCTCTCCGCCTCGCGCCGAGCCCCCGTGGCGCTGCACGCGAATCAATCCGAGCACGCCCACCACGGTGAAGAGCGCATTCGCCATCCACATCGCCACGACGGGATCGAGTATGAGCTTGTCCGCGAGATCTTCGCCGACGATGAGCCCGACGTAGTACAGCGCGAACACGATGATGCTGACGCCGATGACGAGCCCGACGCCGCCGCGCGGAAATCGAATCCCGATCGGAGCGCCGAGGAGAACGAAGACGATGCAGGCCGCGGCGAGGGCGAACTTCTTCTGGATCTCGGTCTCGTAGCGGCTCATCGAGATCTGCGAATCGTGCACGCGCGCCTTCATCACCTCGATCTGGGCGGCGGAGCTCATCAGATACGCGGGGCTCGTGAGCGGAGCGGGGTAGCTGGGTGAAGATTCGAACGTCCGCCCGCGGCCGATGACACTGGATCCCGGCAGCTGAGACGCCGGACTGCCCGGAAGCTGACGTGCCGCCGCACCGCCGCTGCTCGGCGCCACCTGCCCGCTGCTCGGCGCGCGCGCGGCCTGCGGTCCCTGCGCGAGTACGCGTGCGGGCGGCGCCTGGAATCCGGGCTTCGCCGCTCGTTTCTTCGGTGTCACCGCGTGAGCACCCTTCTTCTTGCTCCCTGCGCTCGCCGGAGCATGCCCCTTCGCCGACGATGGCGCTCTTGGCACGACCATCGCCACCTTCGCAGACTCGTCCGGCTTCGCGCTCTGCCTCGCGGTCGGCGCCGCAGCGACGCTCCCAGAAGCCGGCGGATTGATGCCCGAGTTGCTCCGGGCCGCGCTCGCGCTGGCGTTCGCTTGCACGACGGAATCGGTGTCGGCGATCGCCGCGTTGCCGAAAAGAGGCGTCGTGAGCCTGCAATACAGGCTGCCCGCGGTGCGCCGAGGGCTCGGCTTCGTGACCTTCGGCGCGACCAGCTGCTGGCCCGTCGCGAGGAAGTGCGTCGCTGCCGCGAGCGTATTTCCGAGCGTCGTTCGAGCCTGCACGAGATCCTGATTCCCGTCCTCGAGTCCCTTCGACATCTCACACACCGACATCTCGCGCTCGGACTTGTAGTCGTCCTTCTCCGTCTGCTCGAATCGATTGCCCACGCCGCGCACGCGCACGAGATCCGTCTGGAAGTACAGACGCGTCAGCTCCCCGAGATTGTCGCGAGGAATCTGCTGCATGTAGCCATCGTGCAGCGTCATCTGCAGATCCTTCTGATCCGGTGTCATCCCCATCACACCCGAATCCGAGTAGATCGTCTTGCGGCGCTCGGGATCATCGAAGTTGTAGATCGTGACCTCGCGCATGCGATCCGTGGCCTCGTCGATGTGACTCGTCCGCAGGAACAGCTTCCCCGGCATCACCTCGTTGATCACCTGCTCGCGCAGCGCGAACGTGGGCTTCTTGCGCGCGATGTCCGTTTGCAGCGTGCGCAGCCGGTGGTTGCTGCGCGGCAGCACCTGGTCGTTGAACACGAGCATGAGGAGGCCGAGGGTGCCGCCGAAAACGATGGCGGGCCGCACGAGGCGCATCACCGAGATCCCGCTCGCGCGCAGCGCCGTGACCTCGTTCTCCGCGGTGAGCCGGCTGAA
>DATGDQ010000164.1:0-3417 GCA_035310785.1 Gemmatimonadaceae bacterium
GGCTCGGATGCGCTCACGGCTCCGCTCATCGCGCCCGGGGATTCGTTCGTCGTGCACATCACCGCGCCGCATCCCGGCACGTTCATCTATCACACGCACGCCGACGATCTGACGCAGCTCACGGGCGGGCTGTATGGAGCGCTGCTCGTCCTGCCCCGGCACTCGAGACCGGATGCGAATGAGCGCCTCATCATCTTCGCCGATTCGTCGGCGCCCAACATGCACGACACGCCGCCGTCGATCATCAACGGCGCGAGCGTGCCCAAGCCGATCGACCTGTGCGCCGGTGTCTCGCATCGCCTTCGCCTGATCGGCATCTCCGCAGTCTCGGGACGACGACTGCGCCTGCTCGACGACACCACGGTCGCGCAGTGGACGCCGCTCGCGAAGGATGGCCAGGAGCTCCCGCCAAATCAGCAGGTCACGAGACCCGCCGCGACGCGATTGATCGCCGGAGAAACGAGAGATGTGGCGTTCACTCCATTACACGCCGGCACGTACGTGCTCGAAACCACGTCGGTCTACAACGTTCCGCGAGTGACGCGGCTGCCGCTCGTCGCCACCGCCTGCGCCGCGCGCCGGCGCCCGCTGCGCCGCGCATCCTGAGGCAGCGCGCAGGCTACTTCTCGATCCGCGTGAACGTCTGCACGAGATTCGCCTCCCAGGTCTTTCCGTCGTCGGCCGAGAACGAGGATTCGGTGTGAAATGAGCTCGGGGTGATGTCGGAGTAGACGACGCGCGTGAGGATCGGCCTTCCCTCGTACGTGTCGTGCGCGAAGAACTCGCCGCGGCCATTCGTGAAGTGGCCGATCAGTGGCTCGTCGAGAACTCCCGTCTTGCTGCTGCCCCAGTAGATTCGCCATTCGTGCGATTTCGGATCGTACATGCGCAGCATCAGCCCGTCGAAGTGCGGCGTCGGACGATCGTTCGCGAGCTGCGCGAGACTCGCCTGTCCGCCCCAGACCTTCTGCACGATGTGCGAATAACCCTCGGGATGCGTCCACGTAGTGGACCCACTCAGCGGATGCTGCAGGCGCTTCACATCGATCGTCCACGTGCCCAGCTCGAAGTCGAAGTCGCGCTGGCCGTCGCGCGTCACGAACGCCGAATCGATTCGGGCGGGCGCGGCGGTCGTGTGCAGCGCATCGAGGGCAGAATTACCGGGCGCGCGGGCTGGCGGGGCGAACAGCGCGGCGATGAGCGCGACAGCTGAGAGGAATTTCGGCATCGGGAGTCTCCGGAATCGAGCGGGTATCGAGATCAACGATCGCCGTCTCGAAACCGGACGGCTCACCGGCAATGCTGTCCCCGCACAGAAGGTCCCGAAAGCGCCAGATTCGGCAAGAACTATCAGTCCAGTTGGGAGCTCGGGCGAGTTGAACGATTTCCTGCGTGCAGCACGCCTGGGCGCTGCCCCGTTTCGCACTCGCCAAGTGTCCTCACGCGCTGCATCTTCACCCCCGTGCTCGCCACCTTCGCACCGCCCCTGAACGCCGTCCCTCTCAGGGACGACGCGCTTTCCGCGCTCTCCGCGCGCCCATGGGGCCCGCCGTGATCGCCGATCTCCGCTCGCAGCTTCAGTCGACACTCGGTTCCACCTACTCCATCGAGCGCGAGCTCGGCGGCGGAGGGATGTCGCGCGTATTCGTCGCGCGCGATGAGACGCTCGGCCGCGACGTCGTGGTCAAGATCATCGCTCCCGAAAGCGCGGAGGGCCTGAGTGCGGAGCGGTTCGCGCGCGAGGTGAAGCTCGCGGCGCGGCTGCAGCAGGCGAACATCGTTCCGGTGCTCTCCGCGGGAACGTCCGGAAATCTCCCGTACTATACGATGCCTTTCGTGCGCGGCGAGTCGCTGCGCGCGCGGCTCGCGGGCGGCGCGCCGCTCCCGATCTCGGAGGCGGTGAGCATCCTTCGCGACGTCGCTCGCGCGCTGGCGTACGCGCACGCGGAAGGCATCGTGCATCGCGACATCAAGCCGGAGAACATTCTCCTCTCGGGCGGCGCGGCCGTCGTCACCGATTTCGGCATAGCCAAGGCGATCGACGCGTCGCGCACGCTCGACTCCGGTGCGAACACCGGGATCACGCGCGCCGGCACGTCGCTCGGCACACCGGCCTACATGGCGCCCGAGCAGGCGCTCGGCGATCCAGGCACGGATTTCCGCGCGGACATCTACTCGTGGGGCGTCGTCGCGTGGGAGCTGCTCGGCGGCGCACACCCATTCGCGCAGAAGACGACGGCGCAGGCGCAGATCGCCGCCCACGTCGCGGAGGCGCCTCCCTCGCTCTCGATGAAGCGTCCCGAGTTGCCGGAGTCGCTCACGAAGCTCGTGATGCGGTGCCTCGAGAAGAATCCGGCGAGCCGGCCGGCATCCGCGGCAGAGCTCCTCGCCGCGCTCGAGTCCGTCAACACGTCGGGAGAGGAGCGCGCACACGTGCGCAAGCGGCCACGCTTTGCCACCGCATACATCGCGGGGGGCGTTATGCTGCTCGCGGCGATCGCAGCGGTAGTCGCGATGCGGCGAGGGACGCACTCCGCGCCAGCCGTGGCCGCGACGGCAGCGCCATCGGACAAGTCGCTCGCTGTACTCCCCTTCGTGACCGTGGGCGGCGATACCGCCAATAGCTACCTCGGCGAGGGCATCGCGGACGAGGTGAGCCAGACGCTCTCGCAGGTACCCGGGCTGCGCATCTCCGGGCGCAGCTCCGCCGCGCACTTCGCGCGCACGGGCGCATCGCCGCAGGAAGTGGCGAAAAGTCTGGGGGTCGGCGTCGTGCTCGACGGAACCGTGAATCGCGTGGGAGATCGCGTGCGCGTTGCCGCCGAGCTCACGAACGGATCGGACGGCGCGGTGATCTGGCGCGAGAGCTACGACAGGGCTGCCAACGACATATTCTCGGTTCAGGACGAAATCGCGCGCGCGATCGCGGGGCAACTCCAGGTGACGCTCTCCGGTGCCGGCGCGAGCGCGGCCGGCGGAACACGCGACGCGACAGCGTACGACCTGTATCTCAAGGGGATGTATCTGTACCGCCGCCGCGGCCCCGGCATCGCTGAAGCGATCGCCGACCTGGAGCAGGCGACGGTGCGGGACAGTAACTTCGCGCGCGCCTGGGCTGGGCTGAGCGTCGCGCTCGACGTGTCGCCCAGCTACGTCGAGAATCGCGTCAGCGAGGTGCTCCCTCGCGGGCGTGCGGCTGCCGAGCGAGCGGTGCGGCTCGATTCCACACTGTCGGAAGCGCATCTGGCGCTCGGATACGCGTACGTCGAGGCATTCAAGTGGGATTCCGCGGAAGCGGAGATGCGCCGCGCGATCGCGCTCGATCCCGGAGCAGCCGAGCCTCGTTTCAGGCTCGGCTACCTCATGATGAACATGATCCGCCCGTCCGAGGCTCTCCCCGTGCTGCAGGAGGCCAAG
>DATGDQ010000165.1:0-12107 GCA_035310785.1 Gemmatimonadaceae bacterium
TGGCACGCCGAGCGTGCTGCAGCACCACGCTCTCCATGACATCGATGTTGAACGGAAAGATCAGGTGGTTCGCGACGAGCACCACAAGTCCCACCATGCTCGCGCCGGCGAGAATCGTGAGCAGTCCCGAGAGAGCATTGCGGAGGCGTGACCATTCGAGCACGGCCGCGATGGCGAATGCCAAGGCCATCGCAAGCGTTGCGTGCTCGAGCCAAATGCGTGCGTTCACCTAGTGACTTCCTGGTTCATTTTCGCGGGGAGCAGGCGTTGCCTCCACGCGGATACGCGCGAAGAGGAGACATGTTCTTACGATAGCCCTGTCGCCACGAGTCGGGACGCGAATCCTTCGACGGCGGGCACCGCCGCGATCGTGCCTGGCTGCGCGATGTCACAGCCCGTGGTGCACGTGGCGGCGAGGCGGCGGACCTCATCGAGCGTCGCTCGATTGAAGGCGTCGGTGGCGTAGCGCTCGTTCAGATAGTCGATCAGCGTCGACAGCTCGTTCGCAACGCCCATCTCCACGGCACGAAAGCCCTTGACCGTCGCGTCGACCAATGCCTCGGACGGAGCCTTCCGGCCTCGTCCGATGCCCGTATATCGACTGCGCATGCCGTTCAGCGTAGCCGGATTGAACAGATTGCACGCATCGACGATTCCGGTGGCCTGCGCCTTCTCGATTTGCGCGCGATGCTCCTGGTAGTAGCCGTGCGCCGTACACAGGAAGATCACGTCGGCGCCCGCGAGCGCCGCATCGAGATCCGTGGTGAAGCGCGACGTGAGCTTCGTCTTCGCCAGATTCTGATCGCGCTCGTGCACGTACGGATCGTGGAGCACAACGTCCGCACCGCGATCGAGCAGGGCCTGCGCGAGCACGAGCGTCGGCGAGTTGCGCGTGTCCTCGGAATCGAAGCGATACGCGACACCGAGCAGCGCCACGCGCTTCCCCGCGAGCGAGCCGAACCTGCGCTCGGCCAGCGCGAGCGTCGCCGCCGGCGACTCATCGTTGATCGTGCGCGATGCCAGGATGAGGCTCTTCGAGGTATCCTCCTTCGCCTCGATCGCCCGCCACCAGAGGAGAATGCCATCCTTCGGAAGACAGTGGCCGCCCACGCCGACGGTGGGCACGAGGAGCGCGCCCGAGGGCACCGCGCGCGGATCCGCGCTCGCATCGTCGCCGCGCGCGATCTTCGCGTTCACCTTGTCGCGCAGCGCGAAGAAATCGATGTCGTGCGCATCGCAGTAACGCGCGACCTCGGCCGCGTACGCAATGCGCACATCGCGGTACGCATTCTCGAGGGTCTTCACGATTTCGGCCGTCAGGCTGTTCGTGCGATACACGGTGCCGCCCGTGACTATCCGTGCATAGATGCGCGCGATGAGCTCGGGGGTGCCCGGATGCAGGCCGCCGGCGAGCTTGTCCGCGCGCGCGACGCGCTCGACCAGGCGTCCCGGCATCACGCGGTTGGGTGAGTTGCCGAGGAGGATGTCGCGGCCATCCTCGAGCCCGTACTTCGCGAAGAGCGGGCGCACCACCGTGAGCATCGACGACGGAGCGAGCGTCGACTCGAAGACGACGACGGGAACGTTGCCGGCGGGCTTCTTCTGCAGCGCCGCCGCGATGCCCTCGAGCGCCTCGAAGAGCGGGCCATATTCGGGGGCGAAGCCATTCTTGTCCGTCTGGGTGCAGATGAGGATCATGTCCGCATCGGCGAGATCGTCGTAGCTGTACGATGCGCTGAGAAGCCCCTCTTCCACGGACTCGGCGACGATCGTGTCGAGCGCGGGCTCGACGCCGCCGATCGGCGACTTGCCGGCGTTGATGGCGTCCACCTTCCAGCCAGACGTGGGCGAGTTGCGCTGGACGACGAGCACCGTCGCGGGCTCGGTGCCGCCCTCGCGGATGCGCGCGTGCGCGAGAAGTGCCGCCATGGGCATGCCGACGATGCCCGGCCCCACCACGGCGATCTTCTTCACGTGCCAGTGTGCGATCTCGTTGTCCTTCCACGTCAGCGGCATGCAGCGAATCTCCCTGTAGGTATGTGCAGAGCGGTCAGCTCTGGTCGACGAATTGGCGGAACCACATCTCGATGCTCAACGCGCCCCACACGCGGCGGCCGAACGCACCTTCATTCGTGAGCAGCTTCTCGATCTCCCTCGTGTCGAAGATGCCGCGCTCGCGCGCGCGCGAAGACAGCAGCATGTCCGTCACCATGTCGCGCGTGCGGTCCTTCATCCACAGGTGGAGCGGCACGGGAAAGCCCATCTTGTCCTTGCGATCGATCACCTGATCGGGGACCATGTCGCGTGCGGCGCGCTTGAGCAGGTATTTGAGCTCGCCACCCTTGAACTTCATTCTTGGCGGCATGCTCGTGACGAGATCGACGATGCGACGGTCGAGCAGCGGCACGCGCGACTCGAGCGAGCTGGCCATGCTCGCGCGATCCTCCACGTGCATGAGCGCGGGAAGCGAGGCGACCATGTCGAAGTGCGTCATCTTGTTGTAGTACGACAGCGTGTCCGAGTGGTTGAACACGGACTGGAAGCGCGCGAATGCCGAGTCGCTCTCGTAGCCGGCGCGGAAATCGGTGGTGAAGAGACTGAGGGCGCCGGCGCTGCGATCGACGAGCTTGAAGTAGCGGCGATCCATGGGCTCGAAGATTCCCGACCGCCAGAACTGCGCGAGCATCGGCTCGTAGGCGCGCAGCACCGGAAGATTCGGGATGATCGACTTGAGCGAGACGATGTGCTCCTGCTCCTCCGTCGTCTCGAAGATCGCTCCCTTGAGCGCCTGCTCGAGATACGCCACGAGATAGCGGGTATAGCCACCGAAGATCTCGTCGCCGCCCTGTCCCCCGAGCACGACCTTCACGTGCTGCGCGGCGCAGCGCGACACCATGTACTGCGGGAAGAGCCCGGGGCCGGCCACCGGCTCGTCCATGTGGTAGACGAGCTTGTGCAGCACATCGGCGAAATCGTTCGCCGAGGGCATGATCGTGTGCATCTCCGCGTTCACCGACTCGGCCACGGCTCGCGCGTACGGCCGCTCGTCGAACGCCGGCCCTTCATCGAACGCGCCCGTGAACGTCTTGAACCGCCCACCCGTGTACGCTCGTGCCGCGAAGCCGGTGACGATGCTCGAGTCGAGGCCGCCCGAGAGATACGCGCCCACCGGGACGTCGCTACGCATCTGAATGCGAATCGAGTCCTCGAGCAGGCGGCGCGTCTCGACGAGGAAGTACTCCTCGGTGTGATACGGATCGATGACGAAGCGCGGCTCCCAGTACCGCACCCGGCGCACATCGCGCGAGGTCAGGTCCAGAACGTGGTAGTAGCCCGGGAGCACCTTGCCGATGTTCTCGAACAACGTGTCTTCACCGATCACGAACTGGAAGGTGAGATAGTCGTTGAGCGAGGTGCGGTTCACGCTCGCGTGCACGTCGCCGTGCGCGAGAATGGCCTTGATCTCCGACGCGAACAGCATGCGCCGTTCATCGGAGTAGAAGTAGAGCGGCTTGATCCCGAAGTGATCGCGCGCGGCGAGCACGATGTTCCTGGAGCGGTCGTGCAGCAGGAACGCGAACATGCCGTTGAGCTGCTCGACGCACGCCTCGCCGTACTCGTGGTACATCCGGAGGATGACCTCCGTGTCCGACGTCGTGCGGAAGGTGTGCCCCCGCTGCCTCAGCTGCTCGCGCAGCTCCACGTAGTTGTAGATCTCGCCGTTGAAGACGATCGTGACATCGTCGGACGTCATCGGCTGGTCGCCGCTGACGAGATCGATGATCGCGAGACGCTTGAAGTAGAAGCCGACCTGGCCGCAGATGTACGCGCCCTCGCCATCGGGACCGCGATGCGCGATCGCATGGGCCATGCGCTCCAGCACAGGCCGTTCGACCGCCGTGCCGTCGAAATGCACGACGCCAACGAATCCGCACATGTCGGCTACCTCGCTGCGGAGGGAGCGGCTGCGGCGGGCGCGCCGTCCGGAACGCGGCGTGCCAATCGTGCGCGGGCGCGAATCGCGCTCGCGTGGGCGGACATCGTCACCGGCGTGTGGTCTTCCGCGAGAATTCGCAGCGCCTTCGAGAACAGCTCGCGCTTCCGCGCAGACGGGACATCCATTCCCGGAAAGAATGCGAGCTCCTGCGCCTCATCTCCGCCCATGAGATCGAGCGGATGCAGGAGGAAGCTCGGCTCGACGCGCGCGGCCCGGCATATGGCCAGGGCGGTGCGCAGATAGCCGAAGGCGAGCGCCTCCGACTTGCGCGCGAGGAAGAGCAGATAGCTGAAATGGAACGGCGCCTTGATTCCCGGAATCGTGGTGACGGGAATCTCGAGCAGCGACTGCCCGTTGCGCAGCGCCCACTCGTAGGCGCCGACGGGCCGGAGCCCGTCGCGGAAGGTGCCGAAGAGTGTCTTGCGCTCGGGCGTCTTCGACATGCCCTTGCCAGCAGTCGCGAAGTAATACGCGCGCGCCAGCGGCCCGAGATAGGTGGGCAGCGTGGAGGCGTCGTACAGATAGTCGCGCGCCGCGAGCACCTCGAGCAGCGTCTCGCTCCAGCTGTAGCCCGGTCCGCGAAATCCGCGCGGCCGCTGCCCGGTTACCGCCGCGATCGCATTCTCCGCCTTGATGATCTCCTCGGTGAGCTGGTCGCGGGTGTAGAGATGCAGCCACGACTCGTGCTCGAACGAGTGATTCCCCACCTCGTGCCCGCGCGCGACGATCGATGCCATGGCATCCGCGTTGCCATCGACCGTTGCGTCGAAGCCCACGATGAAGAACGTGATGCGCAGGTCGAGCGCCTCGAGCGTGTCGAGGGCGACGGGGAGGAACCTGGGCAGATACGACGGGCGCTCGACCCAGCGCTGATCGCCGCGAATCTTCATGTACGACCAGAGATCGTCGACATCGAGAGAGATGCTGCACAGCGGGCGCTCAGACATTGGCGGCTGCCGGCTCGCGGGAGATCAGGAACGGAGCGAGAACCTTCGCCTGCCGATTCGCCAGCCCGACGGTCTCGTTGAGATTGAGCGTCCCGCTCTCGATCTGCGCCGAATTCACGATGAACGTGTTCGGGAGCGTCGTGCGCACCGGTGGCAGCGCGGTCTCGCTGTAATCGAGCGTCGAGACCGCGAGCACGTCGCGCGCGCGCGCGACGCGGAACTCGATCACATCCGAGCGCGAGAAGTCGGGATACATGCGCTCCAGCGCCGCGAGGAACTTCTCGCGCACCTCGTCGTCGGATGCCTTCCAGAACGGATCATCCTGTGCGAGGTAGCGCGGGAGATACACGAGGCTGTTGCCGCCGAACTGTTTCCTGTCGACCAGCGTGGTCATCTCGATCACGCCCGTGAACGGCACCCAGCCGTCGGTGATGTTCGTGACGTAGTACGACGCCAGCGGCTTTTTCGTCAGCAGCGATGCGCACAGCACGCCCTGATACACGACGCGGCCGAGTCGTTCGTGCTCGCTTGGCGAGAGCTGGGGCACAAGGCCGGAAATGCGATTCGCGGGAAGCGTGAGGACGACGCGATCGAATCTCGCGGACGTGCCGTCGGCGAAGGTGACCTCCGCCTCTGCGCCCGAATCGCGCACCGCCGTGACGGGAGCCCCGGTGCGCAGCTCGATTCCCTTTTCCTCGAGATACTTCTCGAAGCGCGCGAGCACGGTCGCATAGCCGCCGTTCACATAGCCGAACTGCTCGCGCTTGAGTCCCGAGCGGCGCGCCGCATACATCCGCGCGATGATCGCCCAGATGAAGGCGGCGCTCGCGATGCGGTAGTTCTCTCCGAGCTTGCTCTTGAGCAGCGGCAGCCAGATGCGCTCGAAGGTGCGCTTGCCACTCAGCCTGGTCAGCCAGTCGGAAACGGAAATCTTCTCGAGCGAACGCCAGTTCTTCACGCGCGACGCGTACACAATGGTAGCGGCGAGGCGCATCTTGTCGATCAGGTTGATTGGCGGGAAGGCGAGGAACTCGAGGCTGGTGGACAGCGAGTACAGCACACCGTCCGTGTAAAAGCCCGTGCGCGTCACTCCCCAATTCGGCTCATCGACCCCGAGCTCGCTGAGGAGCGCGAGGAGGTCGCGGTCGGATTGGAGTATGACGTGATAGAACCGGTCCCACGTGTATCCCGCAATCTGCTGGGATGCAGCGAGTCCACCGGCGGTGCGAGCGCCCTCGAGCACGACGACGTCATGACCCTGTTCGCGCAGACGCAGCGCGAGCGACATCCCCAGTGCACCGCCTCCCACGATTCCAACTCGACTCGTCGTCACAGAAACATCCGTGGAGCAATATCGAACATGCGATCTCGTAATGAGTTGCGTGCTTGACGTTCGGCTGTATGCCGACGTGTGCTGTCCCCGGTGATCGGTGCCCGCGAACGTACCACGCGCGGCGCCGCGCGTCGTTTCAGACGCGTGACAGGGATCACATGATTCATGATTCGATGAGGCCCCGCAACCCCCTGAAAGCTAGCTTTGCAGGCGGCGCGGAGAAGCTGCGGACATCGGAAAGTTGCTGTGATGTTGGAGGTTCGCTACGTGATAGTAGCGAAAAATCCCGCCCCCAGCGGACACTGGTTCTCAAGGGCAATCGGGCAGCGAATCGCTCCCGTGTGCCCTGGCCAGATCGCGCTCAGCCTTGCACGCGGCGCGATTCTGTGACAGCGCCTCGCTGATTTCCCGGCGCAGCGTACGAATCTGTGTCACGTCGGCGTACTTCCTGGCAAGCGGCGCGATCTTGTCCTGAGCGTTGCCGAAGCGCACGACCGCTCCGTCGTATTCACCCTCGCTCATTCGCTGTTTGCCGACGTCGAGATCCTCCCGAATCGGCGCCAGCAAGCTATCGAGCTGGTCTGCAGCGATAGTGCTCCTGGGCGCTTCTGCCGCGACTGCTTTCCTTGCCACGGTGTCGAGGGCCGGCGCTCCTGCCGCGGTAGCGGAGTCATGCGGTGCATTCGCGCTTGCGCCATCCCTTGTCGTGGTGTCCGTAGAGGCGGCGAGAGGTTGGACCGGCGCCGCGGCTGGCGCCGTCGCCGAAGCAGCTGTCGGCGCTCCGTGACGCGAGCTCCAGTACAGCCATCCCCCACCGCCGCCCAGGATCAACAGCAGGAGCACCACGAAGATGAGCGCGACCGGACTTCCGGACTTTTCCTCCTCCACCTCGGGGATTGGAAGCGCCTCGTTCGAGCGATCGCGTCGTCCCGCGGCGCCCCCGCCGAGCGGCCGGACCTCCGTCTTCGCGGCAGGACCGACAGGGGAAAGCTCCAGGGTGCCGGTGCTCGTGAACGCGGACTCGGGCATCGTCGCCACCGCCGTGACGAGCTCTCGCCCGAACTGGCTCACGTGCTGGTACCGGTCAGCGGGGTGATTCGCGAGCGCCTTGTCCATCACCGTCTGCAACTCCGGCGGCCACTTCACGTCATTCCGGATCTCGGCCAGCGTGCGCGGCTTCTCCGTGAGGCGCATGATGAGCGCCTCGCGCGACACGACGCTCGGGAATGGCAACTTTCCGGTGAGCATGTTGAAGGTGACGAGCCCGAGCGAGTAGATGTCGGTGCGTGAGTCGAGCACGTCACCGCCGAGCTGTTCGGGCGACATGTACTCGGGCGTCCCGATGGCGAGGCCGGTTTTCGTCACCTTCTGGTCGTCGGCTTCCATCGCCTTCGCGATACCGAAGTCGACGACCTTCGCGACATCCTCCCCCGCGCGCCCGCGCGTGATCATGATGTTGTCGGGCTTGAGATCACGATGGATGATGCCCATGTCGTGCGCTGCCTCGAGAGCGGATGCGACCTGCTCTCCGATGTCGGCTGCACGCGCGGCGGTGAGCGCGCCGTGGCGCTCGATGATCTTCGTGAGCGGCTCGCCATCCACGAATTCCATCGCGAGATAGATCAGTCCCTCGGGCGTCTCACCGAAGTCGTAGATCGCGGCGACGTTGGGGTGCTGGATCTGGCTGGCGTTCGAGGCCTCGCGGTTGAAGCGCGAGATCGCGTCGGGATCGTGCACCATCCCCTGATGCAGCACCTTCACGGCGCTCTTCCGCCTCATCTTCACATGCTCGGCGAGATACACCTGTCCCATCCCGCCCTCGCCGATTCGGCGAATGACGTGATAGCGATCGGCGAGGATGGAGCCGACGAGATCACTCCCCGGAGGGGCACGCAACGTGGACCCATCGCGTGGGCAGAAGCGCTGGTCCATGTCGTACGTGCTGCCGCACTGCGGGCAGGTCTTCTGGGGGACGGGCGTGGACAACGAAGCGTGGGGTGGAGGAGCGGGAAGGTGGCCGCCCGGCTGAGGCGATCCGTACGAGATATGACGAAATGTGACAGTGCGGTGCAACAGGCCGCAGTGGGGGGAGCGTCTGGCGCAGCGGCGATCACTCGGCCAGAATCTCCCACCATGCCTCCTCATTCCAGCCAACTCATCCGTCTCGCGCTCGCGAGTGGACTCGCTGCGGTTGCTCCCTCGTCTCACGCGCAGAGGCCGGCGAGAGCGAAGCCGGCCGAAAGCGCACCGTATGTCGACACGACTGCATACCGCGCACTGCGCTACCGAATGGTCGGCCCTTCGCGCGGGGGGCGCTCGACGGCGGTAACGGGAGTGCCTGGCAGGCCGCACACCTTCTTCATGGGGAGTGCGGGTGGGGTCTGGCGGACGGACGATGCGGGCGGCACGTGGACCAACGTCTCGGACAGTGCGTTCGAGACGGGCTCGATCGGCGCGATCGCAGTGGCGCCATCGGATCCGAATGTCGTGTACGTGGGGACGGGGCAGGGAACGCTGCGCGCCAACGTGAGCATCGGCTTCGGCGTGTACAAGTCGACCGATGGCGGACGCACCTGGCGCACGAGCGGTCTGCGCAACGCGGGGCAGATCGCACGGATCCGGGTGCATCCCACCAATCCGGATCTGTTGTACGCGGCGGTGATCGGCAATCCATTCGGCCCCAGCGAGGATCGCGGAGTCTTTCGCTCGCGAGATGGGGGCGCGACGTGGCAGAAAGTGTTGTTCGTGAGCACGAAGACGGGCGTCACCGATCTGGCGATGGATCCATCCAACCCGCGCGTGCTGTACGCCGCGGCGTGGACTGGGCAGCGATTGCCGTGGACGATCGTGTCCGGGAGCGCCGAGTCGGGGCTCTACAAGAGCATCGATGGTGGTGACAGCTGGGTGAAGGTGGCGGGCGGACTGCCCACGGGCGTCGTCGGGAAGATCGCGATCGCGATCTCGCCCGCGAATTCCGATCGCGTGTGGGCGATGGCGGAGGCCGAGCCGAGCGTCGCGGGGCTGTACCGGTCGGACGATGCGGGGCACAGCTGGAAGCGATTCGAGACGAATCAGAAGCGACGGCTTTTCCAGCGCAGCTGGTACTTCACGACCGTGTTCGCGGATCCGAAGAACGAGAATTCCCTCTACGTACTGAACGTGGACTCGTTCCACTCGGACGATGGGGGCCGCTCGTTCGAGGAGATCAAGGGACTGCCGCACGGCGACGGGCACGACATGTGGATCAATCCCACGGATCCCGACATCATGATCGAGGCGAATGATGGAGGCGCGACGGTCTCGCTCAATCACGGCCGCACGTGGTCGACGGTGAACAATCAGCCCACGGCGGAGATGTATTACGTGGCCGTGGACTCGAGCTTTCCATATCGCATCTTCGGCGGCCAGCAGGACAACACGACAATCTCGGTGCCGAGCCTGATCACGGGCGGGCTGAGTGCGACCGAGAGCTGGCGTGACATCGGGGGGTGCGAAGATGCGAATCCTGCCGCGTCGCGCGATCCGAACGTGTTCTACGCCGGATGTTACGGCGGCGAGATCACGCGTGTGAATCTCGCCACCGGAGAGATTCGCAACATCCTCGCGTATCCGCAAAACGAGATCGGCAGCGCGCCCAAGGATCTTCGCTATCGCTTCAACTGGAACGCGCCGATTCGAGTGTCACCGCACGACGGGCACGTGCTCTACCACATGTCGCAGGTCGTGCATCGCTCCACCAACGAGGGACAGAGTGGGGAGGTGATCAGCCCCGATCTCTCGCGCAACGACAAGAGCAAGGAGAACTTCTCGGGCGAGCCGATCACGTACGAGAACACGGGCGTCGAAGTGTACGCGAACATTCTGACGTTCGAGGAATCGCCCGTGAAGGCGGGGGTGCTCTGGGCGGGCTCGGACGATGGGCTGATCCACGTCTCGCGCGACAACGGAAAGAGCTGGGTGAACGTCACGCCCAAGGCGTTGCCGGAATGGGGGTCGGTGAACATCATCGAGCCCTCGCCGCACGATGCGGCGCGCGCGTTCGCCGCGGTCCTCAAGTATCAGCTCGGCGATTGGAAGCCCTACGTGTTCGTCACCAACGACTACGGCGCGAGCTGGGCCCTGCTCACCAACGGGCACAATGGGATCCCTATCGGTACACCGACACGGTCGGTGCGCGAGGATCCGGTGCGCAAGGGACTGCTCTACGTCGCGACCGAGTTCGGCGTGTACCTGTCGTTCGATGATGGGAAGCGCTGGCAGCCGCTGCAGCTCAATCTGCCGCGCGTGCCCGTGACGGATCTCCGCATCCATCACGACGACCTGATCATCTCCACGCAGGGCCGCAGCTACTGGGTGCTCGACGACGTGACGCCGCTCCGCCAGATGAATCCACAGGCGGCGACCGCGCCGGTGTACCTGTTTCAGCCGCGCGACACGTATCGAGTGTCGCTCGCTCCCACTGCTGGCGACGGGCGCATTGCCGACAATCCTCCCGGGGGCGCACTCATCTTCTACGAGTTCGCGAACGAGCCCAAGGGAGAGGTGACGATGGACATCTCCGACTCCACGGGCGCCTCGCTCGGGCACTTCTCGAGCGATCACCTCCCGAAGCCACGTCATCCGGACATGATCTTCGGTGCGAGCAAGAGCGACTCGCTGGTGTCGAAGAAGGCCGGCATGAACCGATTCGTGTGGGACCTGCACTATCCCGAGGTCGACATCGTCGATGGCTCGATCGTGTGGGGCTACACGGGTGGTCCTCTCGTACCGCCGGGCACCTACACCGTGACGCTCGCTGCGAATGGCCAGCGAGTGTCACGCACGTTTCGTGTGCTTCGCGATCCGCGAATTGCGGCAACCGATGCCGATCTCGCCGCCGAGCGCGATCTCTTGATGCGGCTGCACGTCGCGCTCGGGCGCACGTACGACGCGGTACGGACGATTCGTTCGGTGCGCGCGCAGTCGTCATCGCTGCTCGCGCGACTCGCCAGCGCGGGACATGACACCGTCGAGCTGGCGCGCGATGCGGCCGCACTCGCCGCGAAGCTCACGGCGATCGAGGAGGACTTGATGCAGCCGCGCATGACCGCCGATCAGGATACGGAGAACTTCCCGACGAAGCTCGACAATCAGATCGCGTATCTGTTCCTGCTGGCCGGAGCCGGCGACGCGCGGCCGACGGATGGACAGCTCGAGCGCACGGCGGATGTGGAGCGCGAGCTGGCGGGACACCTCGCGCGACTCGATGGCGTGCTGCAGAAGGATCTCGGCGATTTCAATGCGCGCATCGCGAGGCTGGGCGTACCGGCGATCGTGGTCCCGGTGGGAACGTCGGGATCAGCGAAGGAAGCGATCAGGCCCTAGAAGGAGAAGCGGCGGCTGACTACTCCCGACTCTCACTCGCGAATGTAGATGGAGTGGATGTAACCCAGCTCAGTGCCGCTCCGTGTCTCGCGAACGAGTGAGTCGCTGCTTCACCTGAGCGACCTTGGGCTGCAGCTCCGGATCGGCATTGCTCCAGAGCGCGAGGAACTTGCTGTAGTGATCGCGCGCCCTCTGCTCATCGCCCCTTGCCTCGTACAGCTCGCCCAAGCGTTTGTGGGTTCCCGCGAGGAAGGAGGGGTCGAGGAAGGTGTACAATTTCAATGTGCTCGGCACCGCGATGTAGCGCTCGTACATCACGATAGCCGAGTCGGGCATATTGGCGCGATCGTACGCACGTCCGAGGCGCGCTGGCAGACAAGGCGTGCAGTCGTCTGCTGGCCCGTCTGGGCGCTGGTCGCCGAGCCTGAACTCGGTGACGGCATCAAGGGGTCGATGTTCGGCCAGC
>DATGDQ010000166.1:0-21027 GCA_035310785.1 Gemmatimonadaceae bacterium
CATTCAGCGCCGTCAGCGCCAGTTTGTAGAGCGCCCGCTCGGCCTCCGGAACCCAGAAGTCGCCGTGCGTGACGGAGCGCTCTTCCTCGCGTGAGAGCGTGCCGAGCTTTCGTGCGTGTGCCAGGGTACGGTTGACCTCTCCCATGGGCTCCTCGCGCGACGCGACGCTCTGCAGGGAATCGTGCGGCGGATGCATCTCTGCGGCCATGCCTCGCAGACAACGTGCCGGGCCCGTCCAAAAGAAGGAACGCCGGACGAGGCCCGAGCCCCATCCGGCGTTCACATGGACCTGGCGAGAGTCGAACTCGCGTCTTGCGCAGGATCAACCACAGCCTCTACGTGCGTAGTCCACCGATTGATGTTTCCGGCGGCTGGTTGGTGAACGACCCACCGCTGGATGAGCCCTCTAGAGTTTCGCCACGAGCCGGAAGGCGCGACCCGTGACTAGCCCGGATTTTCGATACCTGCGAAGCCGCCCCGGGCGGGCTTCCTCGCAGGCACTCACAGGGCGTAACCGAAGTTACGCTGCGAGGGCCATGTTTGAGTTGGCAGTTGAAAAATTTCCCGAGTGTTTAACCAGGAACCCGAGGACCTGGGCACGCAACCACGGCTTCTTCTACACAATCGAAACCATTTCAGGCCCGACGTAGGATAAATATAGCATGCGCGATCCGAGCCGCCAACCGATTTGAGCCCGCTCAGAGGGGCACAACCGTGGTCGCGCCGCTGCTCAGCTCTGGCCGTACGTGCTGCGCGCCATCGCCTGCCGCACGCAGTTGCGCCCGGCGCTCTTCGCCTGATAGAGCGCCATGTCTGCGGCGGGAAATAGCAGCTCCCCGCTCTTCACGCTCTCGGTGTACGACGCGACGCCAAAGGAGGCGGTCACCTTTATCGCCTCACCGCCGTTCGGCGCGGTCACCCGAAGCATCGAGATCGCCTCACGCAGACGCTCGGCCGTGCGCGAGGCGCCCGCCAGATTCGTCTGCGGCAAGAGAATCGCGATCTCCTCACCGCCATACCGCGCGCAGAGGTCGATCTCGCGCGTCGTTCGTTCGGCCGCCCTCGCGACTTCCACGAGCACCTCATCTCCGCCCTGGTGCCCGTACACGTCGTTCACGGTCTTGAAGAGATCGATGTCCAGCAGAATCAGCGATACGGGCTGCCGGTGACGCGAATGCTCCAGCAGATGATGGCGCAGCCGATCCTCGAACGAACGACGGTTGGCGAGTCCGGTGAGCGGGTCCTGATTCGATTTCTGTGTCACGTCCTGGAGCTGCTCGACATTTCTCAGCGCGATGGACGCCACGGGTGCCAGCATGGACAGGAGCTCGCCCTCGACCGCCGTCAACTGCGCCTCCTTCTCGCCTTCCACGCAAATCGCGCCGATGATCTGATCGTCCACCGCGAGCGGCACGATGACGAGTGAGCCGATGTGGCGCGTCGTCTCGAGAGGACTGAACGGGAGCCCCTCGGATTTTCGATAGGACTCGCGCACCGTCATCGACGGCCGGTCCGGATTGCGAAGAAATCTCCCCACGATCGAATCGGGGGTGATGGCAAAGCCTGGCTCGATCGTGTGCGACGGAGTCACGGCCTCCACGGCAGCGGTCTGCTCCTCGGGATTCCAGCGCACGAACGCGGCGCGCGTGCCGCCGGTGACGTCGAGCGCACTCCGGCAGATCGACGCACCGAGTGATGCGAGATCCAGATTCTTCTGAAGTTTTTGCGCCGCGACCACGACCTTGTCCGCCTTGCCGCGATAGCGTCTCGTTTGCTTGCCATCGTTCAGCATGTCGACGAGCAGCGTCAAGCGGGCGGCAAATCGAGGCAGGAAGATCTTTGCACGCTCGCGCGAGATGGTCTCGCGATCCTCCGCGTACACGCCGATCGCCCCGTGAAAGCGCCCCTCTCGGCCAACGGCCGTCGTGAGAAAGAACGAGGGCTCCGTGTCGTAGTTCATGGTGGGAAGCCCCTGCTTGACGGCCCAGTTCACCAGCGAGTCGAGCGGAGGATTCGTCTCGAAGATGATCTTCGGAACCGCGTTCGTAGCCGACGAGATCGGGATGAGCTCATCCGTGTCGCGGAGGTAGCGCCAGAGTACGACTTCATCTCCACCCATCTGATCGCGCATCTCGCGAAGGAAGCGCGAGATCGTCTCCTGTTCGACGGTACTCTCGGCTTCCGTATCGACCGTGAACGAGCGTCGCGGCTCGGGACCTGTGCGTGAGCCGCGTGCGGGCGTCTCGAGGCCGCGAACGGCGCGCGTGGATGCCGGTGTCCGGCGCCTGGACATTTCCTCGGGAACCACTCGACCGAACGCCTCGCCCCCCACCACCGCTGTGATCGCGAGCACGAGCGCGCTCAGGATGAACCTGGTCGCGAGTGGATGTGCCGCGTAGGGGTCCGCCGTGAACGCGAGTGCGACGGCGATGATCGCGCTGACGGTCCCGACGCGCACTCCTTTCCGGTACGAAAGAAGCGCGGTGACACAGCAGGTGAGAGCGAGGAGCGGTGAGCGTGAGGCACTGCTCGCAACGATCGCGATGGCGGAGCAACTCGCCAGCAGGACTACCGGACGCGCCCGTTCAGGAAATGTGGCAGACAGACGTCGCCGCCTTTGTAGGACCGATGGGATGAATCAGCGATGGATGATGCGAGATGCCGCGTATGCCGCTCCAAATCCATTATCGATATTGACGACAGTTACTCCGGCAGCGCAACTGTTCAACATCGATAGCAGTGCCGCAATTCCTCCAAAGCTCGCGCCATATCCGACGCTCGTCGGAACTGCGATCACGGGGACCTTCACCAGCCCACCCACCACGGACGGCAGCGCCCCCTCCATCCCTGCTACCACGATGATGACGTCCGATGACTGAAGCAGCTCGCCGCGCGAGAGCAGCCGGTGGATTCCCGCGACGCCGACGTCGGTCAGCCGCTCGACTCTGCCGCCGAACGCGCGCGCGCACACGGCTGCCTCCTCCGCCACCGGAAGATCGCTCGTCCCCGCGGTGATGATCAGTATCGTTCCCTTCGCGAGCGGGATCGGCGTTTCAGGAGCGAGGTAGGCGACGCGTCCGAGGTGATGGAGCTCTGCCCGTGGAAAGCAGTCACCGAGCGGAGCCCACATCTCGGGCTCGACGCGTGTGATGAGAAAACCCTCGTTGTCCGCATTGAGTCGAGTCGCGATCGCGATCACCTGCTCGATGGTCTTGCCGGCGGCGAATACGACCTCGGGAAATCCCTGGCGAAGGGCGCGATGATGGTCGATCGTCGCGAACGAGAGCGGCTCTGCATCCGGTAGCGCGAGCTGGCGCAGGGCTTCGCTGCTGTCGAGCTCTCCGCTGGCGAGACGGTCGAGAAGAGCCCGCGCGCGCTCGAGGTTCACGCCGCGAGCGTCTCCGCTTCCTGCTCCGCCGGCCGGCGCTCGGGAATGTCACCACGCGCCACCCGCTCGAGGTATTCGCCGAAGATGCCTTCGACCTCCATGAGCGATGTCACCGCGTGAAGCTGCTTGCGCAGATCGGCCGAGCCGGGAAGGCCTTTTACATACCACCCGAGATGCTTGCGGAATTCGATAGCGGCGCCTCGCTGATCGATCTCGTAGGCATCGGCCATGCGCGCGTGCTCGAGCGCGATCGCGAAGCGTTCCGCGACGTTCGGTGCCGCAGGCATCGCCAGTCCATCCAGCAGGGCGCGCGCCTGATCGAAGATCCACGGCTGACCGAAAGAGCCACGTCCGATCATGACGCCGGCGCAGCGCGTCTGCTCGTGCATGCGTACCACATCGGCGGCGCACGTGACGTCGCCGTTGCCGAGCACGGGGACGCGCACGGCCTGCACGACGGCGGCGATCTCGTCCCAGTTTGCGCGACCCGAGTACATCTGGGTGCGTGAGCGCGCATGGAGCGCGATCACCTCCGCGCCGGCATCCTCGCACACGCGTGCGATGCCTACCGGATCGCGCATCTCCTCGCTCCAGCCGCTGCGAATCTTCGCGGTGACGGGCAGATGTGTGCGTGCGCGAACGCCGCGAATGATGTCGGCGACCAACGCGAGATCCTTGAGGCATCCGGAGCCGCCGTTGCGCTTCACGACCTTCTTCACCGGACAACCGAAGTTGATGTCGATGAAATCGGGCGCGAAGACGTCGGTGACGAGTGCGGCTGCGTCGCCCATCGCTCCCGGCTCGGAGCCGAAGATCTGCACGCCGATCGGGTGCTCCTCCGGGCCGAAGCGCAATTTGGCGAGCGTCGCCTCGTTCTCGCGGCGAATGCCCTCGGCGGAGAGAAACTCGGTGATGACGACATCCGCACCGAAGCGGCGGCAGAGCCGGCGGAACGGTGATTCGGATACCCCGGCCATGGGCGCGAGGTAGAGCGGAACCGAGGAGGTCAACGCGACCGGGAAGCGCATCCCAGTGAATCTAGTCGTAATTGCAAGTCCATGCAACGCATGGAGTTTGACTCTTGATGCGACGTGGGATAGCTTCCGGCGCTGCGGTGCGCGATACCACGCGCAGCCCGCTCCGACAACGTCAACGAGGATTGTGATGGAACTGCGCCAATTCTTCACTGAAGACGCGATCAAGCTCGAGCTCGAGTCCACCACCAAGGACGATGTCCTGAAAGAGCTGATCTCCCTGCTCGGCCTCGACGACAAGTCGGAAGGAATGCTCTACAAGATGCTGAAGCGTCGCGAGAATCTCGGCTCGACGGGAATAGGACGCGGGATCGCGATTCCGCACTGCCGCTCTCTCGTCGTGAGCAAGCTGCGCGTCGCGTTCGGCCGCAAGGCGAGCGGCGTCGACTTCAAGGCGATCGACGACAAGCCGGTGAACTTCTTCTTCTTGATCGTCGCGCCGCCACTCGAGGTCTCCAACCAGTACCTGCCGGTGCTCGGCAAGATCGCGCAGTTCAGCAAGGAGGCCGACGTGCCACAACGGCTCCTCGGATTGACGGAGCCGTCTCAGTTCCTGAAGCTGCTGGAGGAGAAAGGGGTCTAACCTCCCGCGATCGCACCGACGATCATGAGCGGCTCCTCGCCGCTCGCGACGGCACTCGGCAGCGCGACATCTGCCGGCTCGTGCGACAGATCTTCCTGGCAGGCAAAGAAGCGCAGAAATGCGCGGCGCTGGTGCGTGACCTGATCGCGAATCGTGCCGCGCAGCATCGGGTAACGCGCTTCGAGCGCATCGAGGATGGCGCGCTGCGTCGCCTCGCCTTCGACAGACAGCTGGACCTCTCCACCCACCTGCGCGAGCGTGCGGAGATGATGCGGAAGGACGACGCGAATCATGACAGCGTCTGCACCTCGACCGAGAGCACCGCGGGCAGATCGCGCACGATCGGCGCCCAGCTGTCGCCCGCATCGGTGGACGCGTACACCTGTCCGCCCGTCGTGCCGAAATACACGCCGCACTTGTCGAGCGAATCCACGGCCATCGCGTCGCGCAGCACGTTGACGTAGCAATTCTCCTGCGGCAAGCCCTTCGTGAGCGCCTCCCATTCGTTGCCACCGCTGCGACTGCGGTACACACGCAGCTTTCCTTCGAGCGGATAGTGCTCGGAGTCGCTCTTGATCGGAACGACGTAGATGGTCTCGGGCTCGTGCGCGTGCACGTCCACGACGAAGCCGAAGTCGGTGGGAAGGTTGCCGCTCACTTCGGTCCACACATCGCCCGCGTTGTCCGTTCGCAGCACATCCCAGTGCTTCTGCATGAAGAGGACATTCGGACGCGACGGGTGCATGGCCATCTTGTGCACGCAGTGCCCGACCTCCGCATTCGGATCGGGGATGTATTGCGACTTGAGCCCTCGATTGATCGGAATCCAGCTCTTGCCTCCATCGTCCGTGCGAAATGCACCGGCCGCCGATATGGCAATGTAGATGCGATCGGGGTCGGTCGGGTCGAGAAGGATTGTGTGCAGGCACATTCCACCGGCGCCGGGTTGCCACTTCGGCCCTGATCCATGTTTCCGCAGCCCGGACACTTCCTCCCAGTTCTGTCCCCCATCACCAGAGCGGAACAGCGCGGCATCCTCGATGCCCGCGTACACGACATCAGGGTCGCTCAGCGACGGCTCGAGATGCCACACGCGCTTGAACTCCCACGGATGCGCCGTGCCGTCGTACCACTGATGGGTTCCGGGCACGCCGTCGTACTCGAACTTGTTGCCCACGGGAGCCCACGTCTTTCCCCCATCCTCCGACCGCTGGATCACCTGGCCGAACCAGCTGCTCGACTGGGATGCATAGAGACGATTGGGATCCGCGGGTGAGCCGGCGACATGGTAGATCTCCCACCCTGCGAAGTGCGGACCGGACACCTCCCATTTCGTTCGCTTCCCGTCCGACGTGAGAACGAACGCCCCTTTTCGAGTGCCTACCAGAACTCTTGCGCTGCTCATGTGCTTTCTCCTCCGGTTACATAGCGGGTGATTCCCTCTATGCGTCGAACGGAAAACCCGAAGATCGACAATAACGCGAAAACCGGGAAAAAGTCAGCGTCCCAACTCGCCTGAGGTCGGTTGGAAAGACTCCGTGCGCCTCATGGGATGATCAATCCGGAGTCTCACGGAGAGACGCTGAAATTCGACAGGTGCGCAGAATACGGTCCGGCCGCCGTGAGCGAGGTTATTACGAGCACCGTCGGATAGCCATACTGCTCGTTGAAATCCATTTGCAGCGTGGTGTTCTTCTGGCCGAACGACGCTTGTGCGGTCGCGAACAGATCGTCGACCGTCGGATACTGGTAGGCGCCGGCCGGAGGCTGTCCCGTGCTCTTCTCGATCACACTGGTGACGGTCGTTCCGTTCACCGTGACGTGCACGCTCGATGCGAATGACACATCCTGCAGGTCCAGATCGAATGCGTAGGAGGCGAACGTCCGCTGGCCCCACAGCGCCTGATGTCGATCGAGCGACGCCTTCGCGGCCGCACTGACATCCGTGGAGCTGCTACACCCGATCAGCACACTCACGACAGCAACACCGACGAGAAATGCTCGCATCTGTTCTCCTCTTGGGGGATGACGCCATCGGGCGCCGCACACAATCACAGCAGCGGAGCTTCCCTTGGCAAGTGCGGGCGCGTCACGCGCGCACGCCTAGGCGAGTGGCTGCAGATTCGAGACTCTGACCAGGAACTGCCCGCCCGGGTTGTTGCTCTGGATGCTGAACAAGGTCAGATAGCCGTACTGGTCGTTGTACTCCAGCGACACTCCTCCCTGAAGCACCGCGTAATTCGCCTCGTTGAATAGCGCATCCATCGTGGGCCAGGTGCGCGGCGTGGTCGGGGGCTTTCCCGTGTTCAGGTCAATGACGGTCGCCACGGTGTCGTCCTGCACCGTAATTCGCACGTTGTAGTTCGTGCTGATCTGAGTCTCGGAGTAGTCGAAGACGTACGAATGGAAGCTGCGCTGCGCCCATTGGTCTTCGTGTTGCTGCAACGCCGCGCGGTCGGCTGCGGTGACCGGCCGCGTCGTGTCGCACCCGAAGACTGCGAGTGCAAGGACCAGACTCACGACGAGTGAACGCATACGCCCTCCTGTGCCTGCGCGGGATGCTGAAAATTCGCGACTGTCGCAACCGCAACCAAGGCGGCGCATGATGAACATTTCTGAACCGGCCATGGCGGCCCCGACGCTCCTGTCGCCCGCGCTTGTGTTGTGTATTCCCGCGAATGCGGTAGCATTGCATGACCGTACTGACACCCGATGCACCGCACCCTGCAGTTCGAGGTCTCCTAGATGGCGCTCCCTGAAGTGGTCACTGGACCGAGCGACGAATTTGTCGTGCGCCACGTGGGAACCGAGACGGGATCGCTGCAGCGCGTGCTGGGACCGATCGGGGTGAGCTTGCTGACACTCTCCGTGCTCACCCCCGGCGCGTCGGTGTTGGTGACGGGGGTGGATGTCGTGCACCACGCAGGCACCGGCGCGGCGCTTGCGTTTCTGTTGGGCGGCCTGTTGATGCTCATGTACACGCTCTCGCAGGCCGAGCTGGGCGCGGCATTTCCGCTCGCTGGCGGCGACTACGCCATGATCGGCAATTCGCTCGGTCCGCGCGCGGGATTCATCCAATTCGGGCTGGTACTATTTGCCACCCCGATCTTCCTCGCGCTTTCCGCGGTCGGCGTTTCGCTCTACGTTCGCGCGCTGTGGCCCGCGCTGCCGGCGGCGGGCGTTGCGATTGCCGCGGTCGTCGCCTCGGCAGCAATCGCAATTCTCAACATCCGCACGGGCGCGAAGCTGACCGGCACCTTCCTCGCGATCGAGCTGGGCGCGCTCGCCCTGTTGGCGGTGCTCGGCTTCACACATCCCGTGCAATCGCTCCCTGCCCTGGTGACGGCGCCTCTTTCGGCCGGTCCGCGAGGACTCGCCGCCCCGACGCTCGGGGCGATGGTGCTTGCGATCGTCGCCGCATCATATGCCACGGCTGGTGCCGGTCAGGCGGTCTATTTCAGCGAGGAGATGCACGAGCCGAGGAGCATAGGTCGCCTCGTCATGATCATCGCCGTCCTGACCCTGTTGCTCGAGTTTCTCCCGGTGTTGGGCCTCGTTCTGGGCGCGAGAAATCTGGAAACGGTGCTGGCCGCCGACTCTCCATTCACCGCTTTCATTGCGGAGCGTGGCTCGCGCCTGATTGCAACGCTGGTGACACTCGGGATCATCGCCGCCCTGTTCAATGCGATCGTTTCGGGGCTCACGTGCTACGGACGCTTCGTGTATAGCACAGGCCGCGATCGGATCTGGTCCCCGGGCATCAACCGCGCGCTGACTCGTCTGCATCCGCGCTGGAAATCGCCGTGGATTGCGACGTTGGCATTGGCCGCATTCGCTGCCGGTTGCTGCGTTCTTCCGCTCGAGGCGATCGTCCCCCTCGTGTCGTTCAACACACTGGCGACCATGGTGCTTCTCAGCCTGGGTTGCATCGCGGGCCGGCTCGGAGGCAAGACTGGTACGTTCGGGCGCTATCGCGCACCGCTGTTTCCGCTGCCACAGGCACTGACTCTCCTCGTGGTTGCCGGATTGACGGTGCTCGTGTGGCGGGATCCCGCCAACGGGCGTCCGGGTGTCATCGCGGTGATCGCAGTCGTGGCGCTCTCGACGCTGTATCACGCCCTCGTTCTCGACAGACGCCCGGGCGGTTGGGCGCTCTTCTCGGCACCGGCCGAAGACGGCGCGCTCTAACGGATCCGCCTCACTCCCACTCGATCGTGGCGGGCGGCTTGGAGCTCACGTCGTACACCACGCGATTCACGCCGCGCACCTCGTTGATGATCCGGCTCGAGATGCGGCCGAGCACGTCGTGCGGAAACGGATACCAGTCGGCAGTCATGCCATCGAGGCTCGTTACTGCTCGCAGCGCGACGACGTTCTCGTACGTGCGATAGTCGCCCATCACGCCCACGCTGCGCACCGGCAACAGCACCGCGAACGCCTGCCAGATGTCGTCGTAGAGGCCCGCTTCGCGAATGCCCTCGAGGTAGATCGCATCCGCGCGCTGCAGCACATCGATCTTCTCGCGCGTGATGTCGCTGAGGATGCGAATGGCGAGCCCGGGACCGGGGAACGGATGCCGGCCGACGATCGTCTCGGGCAGCCCGAGCTCACGACCCACCCGCCGCACCTCGTCCTTGAACAATTCCCGTAGCGGCTCGATGAGCGCGAACTTCATTCCGGGCTTGAGGCCGCCCACGTTGTGATGCGTCTTGATCGTCACGGACGGCCCGCCGTGCGGTGCCGCCGATTCGATCACGTCCGGATACAGCGTACCCTGCACGAGAAACTTCGCATTGTGTCCCGCGGCGGCCGCGGCGTCTTCGAAGACATCGATGAACGTGTGTCCGATGCGACGGCGCTTTTCCTCCGGATCCTCGATACCTGCGAGCGCGGCGAGAAAACGATCGGAGGCATCGATCGTGATCAGCTCGATGCCGAGATGCGCGCGAAAGGTCTTCTCCACCTGCTCGCGCTCGTGCAGTCGCAGTAGTCCATGATCGACGAAGATGCACGTGAGCTGGGATCCGATGGCGCGATGCACCAGCGCCGCCGCCACCGAGGAATCGACACCGCCCGAGAGTCCGCAGATCACTCGCGCATCGCCGACCTTCTCCCGGATTCTCGCGACCTCCTCCTCGATGAACGCTCCCGTGGTCCACGTCGGCGTCGCCTTGCACACCTCGAAGAGGAAGTTCTCGAGCAGCTCGCCGCCACGCGGCGTGTGAACCACCTCCGGGTGAAACTGCACGCCGTAGATCGGACGGTTGCGATCCCGAAAGGCGCCAATGTGCGAGTTGGCGCTGTGCGCGAGCACTTCGAAGCCATCGGGCATCACACGCACCTGATCGCCATGGCTCATCCACACGGGCGTGCTTTCGCCTGCTGCAAAGCCGTCGAACAGCGTATCGCTCTTGTCTACGATCAGCTCCGCGCGCCCATACTCCCGACGATCCGCCGGCGTGATCTCGCCGCCGAGCAGATGCACGATGAGGTTCATGCCATAGCACACACCGAGCGTTGGAGCGCACTCGAGCACCTTCGATGCCACGGTGGGTGCGCCCGGGTCGTACACGGAGCTCGGGCCACCGCTCAGAATGATCCCCGTGGGGTTCCATTCGCGGATCCACTCCGCGGAGCGCGTGGGAGGGTGGATCTCGGAGTAGACACCGGCCTCGCGAACACGCCGCGCGATGAGCTGGGTGAATTGTGAGCCGAAATCCAGGATCAGGATGCGACTCGCCATACCCGCGCCTATCGCTTCCACTCAGCCTCGTTCAGTGTGAGGAAATCCACCTTCAGTGTTTCGAGATCGAGGACCGCGGCGGTCGGCACGCCGAACAGCCATCCGCAGGCCTCGCCGGGGTTGAGCAAGAGCGTCGAGCCGGACATGCGACACTGTTTGATGTGCGAGCAGCCGTGAATCACCACCGCATGCGCATCCACGGAGCGCTCCGCCACATCGCTCAGGTCGTGGATGAGCAGCAGTCGCACGCCGGAGACGTCCACCGAGTGGGGTGAATCGTAGATCTCCGTTCCCATTCCCTTCGCCGCCTCCGCGAGAAGCCCTTCGTGGTCGCCATCGTTTCTGCCGAACACGCCCGCGAGCGGCAGATCGGCCGCGAGCAGCGGCGAAAGCGCGAACGGGGAGCAGTAGTCACCGGCGTGCAGCACGATTCCGACACCTGCCTCGCGAAAGAGCCGGGCGAACTCCGCGACTGCCGGCACTCGGTCGTGCGTATCCGAGAGCACTCCGACGCGCATCAGTCAGTTCTCCATTCGAGATGTCGCGGCTCCAGGCGAACGAGATCCGCATAGCTCTCGCGCCGCGAGACCACCGCGAAGCGATCCCCATCCACCAGCACCTCGGCCACACGCGGGCGCGAGTTGTAGTTGAAGGACATCACGTACCCGTACGCGCCCGTCGTTCGCACGACGATCAGATCGCCGGCCTCGACATCGTCGACCTCGCGATCGAGGGCAAAGAAGTCGCCACTCTCACACACGGGCCCAACGACATCGACGATCGAGCGCGTGCCGCGCGCGTGCACGGCCTCGATCGCGTGATAGGCATCGTAGTGCGACGGGCGCACCAGGTCGTTCATCCCCGCATCCGTGATGATGTACTCCTTGCCCCCTGCCTTCTTCCGGTGCATGACTCGCGCGAGGAGCACGCCGGCGTTGCCGACGATGAAGCGACCCGGTTCGACGATGAGCGTCAACCCCGACTGCTGAATTCTCGGAAGGAGTGCGGCAGCGAGCGCATCGAGGTCCATCGGAAGCTCGTCTTCGTACGTGACTGCGAATCCGCCGCCGATGTCGAGGTACCGGATGTCGGTAGCACCGAGACGTCGCATCTGCTCGTAGAGATCCAGCAGCCGCACGAGCCCTTCCCGATACGGCTCGAGCTGGAACACCTGCGAGCCGATGTGCATGTCCAGCCCGCGCAGCATGATGTGCGGCAATGCGAGCGCCCGCCGCGCGACGTCCAGCGCCTCATCGATCGGAATGCCGAACTTGTTTCCACGCTCGCCCGTGCGCGTGTAGTGGTGCGGCGTGTCCACCTGGACTTCGGGATTTACGCGAAGCGCGATCGGGGCGCGCGTGCCCATGCTTCCAGCAACCTCGTTCAGCTGCTCGAGCTCGAACAACGACTCGACGTTGAACATCAGAATGCCGGCCGTCACTGCATCGCGGAGCTCCTGCTCCGACTTTCCGACGCCGCTGAAGACGATGGAATCCGGGGTGAATCCCGCCTCGCGTGCGCGAAAGAGCTCGCCTCCGGAGACGATGTCGACGCCGGCTCCTCGCTCCTGCAACAGGCGCAGTACGGCGAGATTGGAGTTCGCCTTCATGCTGTAGTGCAGGCGGTGAGGCACCGGCGCGAGCGCTCGGTCGAGCGCATCGTACTGCTCGCGAATCGCGCGCGCGCTGTAGACGTACACTGGCGTTCCGACTGCATCCGCTATGGTGTCGAGTGATACGCCCTCACACACCAGCTCCCCACGGGCGGTGCGGACGAAGCCGGAAGCGGTCAGTACGCTTTGGCCCACAGCGCCTCGACGGTTGATGTTTTCCCGCACTTGAGACAGTGCTGCATTGGCTCCTCGGATCGAAACTCCTCGTCGGGGAGTACGCGAATGGTCGCCTTCGTCTCTTCCTTGATCTGCTGCTCGCACTCCTCCCCGCCGCACCAGCCCGCGTAGACGAATGCGCCGTCGCCGTCCATCACTTCCTTGAACCGCGACCACGGAATGTTCCCGCGCATGCTGTTCGCCTCACGTCGTTCGCGCGCCGCCGTCAGCATGTCGTCCTGTATCTTCTCGAGCAGTACCTCGGCGTCCTCGCCCACGGTGTCCAGGGAGACGGTCTCCTTCGTGCCGGTGTCGCGCCTCACCAGCACGCACTGATTCGCATCGAGATCGCGGGGGCCGAGCTCGAGTCTCAGCGGCACGCCGCGCAGCTCCCATTCGTAGTACTTCGCACCGGGCTTCATGTTGTCGCGCGCGTCGAGATGCACACGGAGACGAAACGGCTCACGGCGCTCCCACTCTCCGAGTGATGCCTTGAGACGATGCGCGGCCTCGAGCACGCGCGCCTTGTCCTCATCTGTCCGCCAGATGGGAACGATGACGATTTCCGTGGGGGCGAGGAGCGGCGGTACGCGAAGTCCCTTGTCGTCGCCGTGCGTCATCACGAGACCGCCGATGAGACGCGTCGAGACACCCCAGCTCGTGTTCCACGCGAACGCCTCGTCGCCGGTCTCGGTTTGAAACTTCAGCTCGAACACCTTCGCGAAGTTCTGCCCGAGATTGTGCGACGTGCCCGCCTGCAGCGCCTTGTTGTCCTGCATCATCGCTTCGCACGAGAACGTCCGAAGCGCACCCGCGAAGCGTTCCGAGTTCGACTTCTGTCCGGTCACGACGGGCATGGCCATGTACCCTTCCATGAAATCACGATACAGGCCGAGGATCTTTCGCGCCTCCTCTTCCGCCTCATCGTGGGTCGCGTGCGCCGTGTGACCTTCCTGCCAGAGAAACTCCAGCGTGCGCAGGAACAGACGCGTGCGCATTTCCCAGCGCACGACGTTCGCCCACTGGTTGATGAGCAGCGGGAGATCGCGATAGCTCTGGACCCACTTGGCGAACATCGCGTAAATGATCGTCTCGGAGGTCGGGCGCACCACGAGCGGCTCCTCGAGCTCCTTCCCTCCCCCACGCGTGACGACTGCCGTTTCCGGCGCGAACCCCTCGACGTGCGCAGCCTCTCTGTTCAGGAAGCTCTGCGGAATGAAGAGCGGGAAATACGCGTTGCGATGGCCGGTCTCCTTGAACATGTCGTCGAGCGTGCGCTGCATCCGCTCCCAGATCCCGTATCCCTCGGGACGGATCACCATGCATCCGCGAACGGGCGAATAGTCCGCCAGTTCCGCGCGCAGCACGACCTCGTTGTACCACGCGCTGAAGTCGGCCTTTCGGGTCGTCAGCTTCTTGTCGTCAGCCATCGCATCCGTGTGTGTTGATGTCGCTCATGTCGCCTCGATCCATGCATCGAGCTGCACCCTGCGCTCCCCCTTCTCATCCAGCCTTCGCACCATCGCCTCGCCCGCGTGAAGCTCCGGCGTCGCGATCACGATCGTCTCGCGCGCGCGCGCCGCATGCGCGGCCTTGAGCTGCCGCGCGAGCTTCTGATTGCCGAGCGCGTACTCGACGCTTCGTCCGCGCGCGCGGAGCCGCGTCGCCACGCGCATCGCGTCCTCGACGGTTCCAGAGTCGCCGTATGCCACCCAGACGTCCACCATCGCGTCGACCGCAGGCATCCTGCCGCGAGACTTGAGCAGCTCTCCGAGCACGACGTCTCCCATTCCGAACCCGAGGGCCGGCAGTCTCACGCCGCCCAGGGATTCGAGTAAAGTGTCGTAGCGGCCACCGCCGCATATTGCGCGAAGCTCGCCTTTCGCATCGAACAGCTCGAACACGATTCCGGTGTAGTACGCGAGTCCGCGTACGATCGACAGATCGAGTCTCACCCATTCGCGCACGCCCAGCGATTCGGTGTGCGCGAGATAGCGCTTCAGAGTCTCCCACTCGAGGGTCGCACCCGCGGCGTCCACGACCTGCGAGAACGCGTCCTCATCCGCCGTCGCTCCCGCCAGCTCGAACAGTCGTTCCGAAACCGGTGCGCCCACGCCCGCCGCCGCCAGCCGGTGCTCGAGCACGTCGCGCGGATCGCGATCGAGCTTGTCCAGCGCCGCATACGCCGCCGGCATCTGCGCCTCGGCGATTCCTATTCCTCGCAGCAGCGCATTGAGGAGCCGGCGATCGGACACGCGCGCCACCACGTCATCACTCGTGAGCTCGAAGACTCGCATCACGTCGATTGCCGACGCGAGCAGCTCCGCATCGGCGGTCACGTCGGCCTCGCCGATGATGTCCATGTTGAGCTGGAAATGCTCGCGCAGCCTGCCCCGCTGCTGCCGCTCGTATCGAAAGAGCTGCGGGATCGAGAACCAGCGCACCGGCTTCCGGAGAGAATTGGCGCGCGCGGCCACCATGCGCGCGAGCGTCGGCGTCATCTCCGGGCGGAGCGCGATCTCCCGCTGGCCCTTGTCCGTGAAGTTGTAGAGCTGCTCGACGATCTCGGCTCCACTCTTCCTGGTGTAGAGATCGAGGGGTTCGAGGGGAGGTCCGTCGTACTCGACGAAGCCGTAGCGCCGCGCTATCTCGCGCCATCCCCGGAAGATGTACGACCGCTCCGCGAGCTCCGTGGGGTAGAAGTCGCGAAAGCCAGGTAGCGCGCCCGGGGACATCACCGAAATCTACGCGGCGAGCGGAGACACCTGCAAGCGCGCCATGGCGTCGCCCACGGTGTGAAACGAGCCGGTGATCAAGGTCGTCCCGCCGCCCTCCCGCGCCTGCGCGAGCGCGCGGTCGAAGTTCAGTTCCGCCGTCGCATTCCAACCGCTCTCCAGTGCAAACGCGAGCGCCTCCGAGAGCGTCCATGCGCGATCCGGCGGCACGCTCGGCGGCGACGCCAGCACGAATCGATCGACGAAGGGAGCGAGCGTCTTCATCATCGCCTGCCAATCCTTGTCGCGTAGCGCGGTCATGAGGCAGGTGAGCGGACGCGCGGGCTTCACCGCCTGCAGCGTCTCACAGAGCACCGCGCATCCCGCAGGATTGTGCGCAACGTCGAAGATGATCGATCCCACGGACTGAAAGCGGCCGGCGATGCGCACGCGAGCGAGCGCCGGCGCTGGATCCGTTGCCGCTGCCGCGTACGGCGCCCCTGCGCACTCGAGCATCGCCAGCGCCGTCGCCGCGTTCATCGCCTGGTGTCGGCCGATGAGCGGCGTGCGAAGCTGTCGCGTGCCATCCCTGGTGCGCAGTGCGAAGCGTGTGCCTTCCAGCGAAACCACAATGTCGGAGATGGCCCACTCATCCGCCACGACGTGCACCGGATTCGCTCCCGCGTCGCGAGCAAGCCCCCCGAGAAAGGAGCGCAAATGCGCATCGGTCTCGCCGATCACGGCGGGCACGCCGCGCTTGAATATTCCGGCCTTCTCCCGCGCGATCTGCTCCAGCGTATCGCCAAGATACTGGACGTGATCGATCCCGATCGAGGACACACCCGCGGCAACAGGCGTGATGACGTTCGTGCTGTCGAGTCGACCGCCCAGTCCCACCTCGATCACGGCGACATCCACGTTCTCTCGCACGAAGTGGTCGAACGCCATCGCGGTGGTCGCCTCGAAGAACGTGGCGCCGAGTCGCTCGACCTCGGGTGTCCACCGCTCGATGAAGGCGACCACATCGCCCTCGCTCATGGGGACGCCGTTGACCGCGATGCGCTCGCGAAAGTCGATCAGGTGCGGCGACGTGTACTTGCCGACGCGGAATCCCTGCCCGCGAAGCAGCGCCTCGATCGTGCTGACTACACTTCCCTTGCCATTCGTACCAGCAACGTGAAAGGCGGCCACTCGATTGTGCGGATTGCCGAGAAGTGCAAGCAGCTCGGTGGTGCGCTCGAGGCCCATCTTCCAGCCGCCCGTGACTCGCGCGAACAGATACTCGAGCGCGGACGCGTATGCGGCTGTCGTAGATGGCTCGTTCATTCGCGATCCCACAACACCTTCGAGCACGGCGTGCAGATCGCGCCGATCCACTCGATCAGGATGACACCCAGCTCGTCGCCGCCGGCTGCCCACTCATGTGACGCAGCAGCCCGCCAACGGAGCTCTTGAGATCGCGGCGGTGTGAAACCATATCGAGCATTCCATGGTCCAGCAGAAATTCGGCTGTCTGGAAGCCTTCCGGAAGGTCCTGTCCAATCGTCTGCTTGATGACACGCGGACCCGCGAAGCCGATCACCGCCCCCGGCTCGGCCACGATCGCATCGCCCAGCATCGCGAAGCTCGCGCTGACACCACCGGTGGTGGGATTGGTGAGCACGGAGACGTATGGAATGCGGCGCTCGGCCAGCTGAGCGAGCAGCGCCGATGTCTTCGCCATCTGCATGAGGGACAGCACGCCCTCCTGCATGCGCGCGCCACCGGAGGCGGAGACCAGCACGAGCGGATACTTGCGCTCGAGCGAGCGCTGCCCGAGTCGCGCGATCTTGGCGCCGACAACCGAGCCCATCGAGCCACCCATGAAGGCAAAATCCATCACGCCGAGATTGATCGGCATGCCGCCGAGATTCCCGGAAACGGACATGAGGGCGTCGTAGTCCCCCGCGTTGGCAAGGGCCTTCTTGAGGCGTGCTGGATATTCAGGGAACTGCAGCGGATCGACCGATCGGATCTCTACATCCAGCTCATCATAGCTGTTGTCGTCGAGCAACAGATTCACGTAATCCACCGCACGAATTCGGCGATGAAAGTCGCAGTTCGGGCACACGTTGAGATTGCGGATGAACTTCTCCCGCAAGTCCGTATGTCCACACGCCTCACACTTTTCCCAGGCATCCGGCGGGATCTCCAGCTTCTCGCGTCGCGGCTGCCGTGCCTTCCGCTCTTTTCGGAACCAAGCCATGCGGGAAAATTGGCCGATTGGTCAGCTTCCGGCAAGCTGAGCGGCCTCTTGTGCGCTCGACGTGCGGCTCAGATGGCGAGCTCGCCCACTCGTCCGCCGCGGCCCTCGCTCGAGATCCGCACCATGACGCCGATCGACAACCAGCACGCCAGCATGAACGATCCGCCGTAGCTGAAGAACGGAAGCGGAATTCCGGTAATCGGCATGAGATTCAGCGTCATCCCGACATTGACCGAAACATGCACGAGCCAGCTCGCCGCCAGTCCAAACGCGACGAGGCTTCCGAACGAGTCATTCGCATTCGACGCCGTGCGCACTGCGCGGAGTACGAGAAAGAGAAACAATGACAACGCGATCGTCACGCCGAGCAGACCGAGCTCTTCGCCGACGACTGCGAAGATGAAGTCCGTGTGCTGCTCGGGAAGAAAGGCGAGTCTCTTCTGCGTGCCGCCGAGATAGCCCTTGCCGATCCAGCCGCCCGATCCGATCGCGACCTGCGACTGAATCACGTGCCATCCGGAGTTTCGCGGATCGATGGATGGATCCAGGAACACCTGCAACCGGTGGCGCTGGTAGGGCGCGAGCCGCTCCCAGAGAATCGGCGCCAGCACACCCATGAAGACGTTCGCGAGCATCAGCGTCACGCCTTCCCACATGTACGGGCGATACCAGAGCACGAGGGCGAGCAGGGCGAGGAACCATGCGCCCCAGAGGCTCGTGTTGAAGGCCAGCACGAGACTCACCGCCGGCGACGCGATAAGAATGAGCAGCGGCAGCGGCACGCCCGACCAGAAGAGCATCGCGAAGAAGATCCCGATGAACACCATGCCGCTGCCCAGATCCGGCTGCAGCATGATGAGCAGCCATGGGACACCGACCACCACGGCGGGCTTCCAGAGCTCGAGCAGCGAGCGCGGAGCCTCGCGCCGCGCACCCAGCTCCCGCGCCAGCATCAGGATCACCGCCACCTTCGCGAGCTCGGCGGGCTGCCCGAGGCGATGTCCCGCGATCACGAGCCAGCTCTTGGAGCTCGCCGCGTCGCCGGCGCCTCCGCCGAACTTGAGGAGCCCGAGCAGCAGGAGACAGGTGACGATGTAGATCGGAAGCGCGGCCCACTCGAAGAAGCGCACCGAGGCGCGGCTCACCGCGTAGGCGAGCCCGATCGACAGCAGCACCCAGCGAATCTGCGCCATCCACGCGTGCGTTGCGGCGGTGGGGACATCGGTCTGGCCCGCGGAGTAGACCATCGCCACTCCGTAGCAGGACAGCAGGAGGGCGACGAGGATGAGCGGCCAGTCGTTGACGACGCGACGCATCAACCGTCCGTGTTGATCATCGTCGTCGGCTCCACGTGCAGATAAGACTGGATGATCTTGGACGCGATACGCGCAGCGCGCGTTCCGTGTCCACCGAACTCGATCATCACCGCCACGACGATCTTCGGATCGCCGGCGGGAGCGTAGCCCACGAACCAGGCGTGATGATGCAACGGATCTTCGGAGTTCTGCGCGGTGCCGGTCTTTCCCGCGAGCACCACACCCTGGATGCGCGCGCTGCCGGCCGTGCCGTTCGAGACCACGCCTGCGAGCGCGGCGCGCAACCCGTTGAACTGGTCCGGTGTGAGCTGCAGTATCTGCGTGCGCTCGGGTTTGTCTCGCACCACTTCTGGCTTCGCCGCATTCCCATCGGTCGCGAGCGCGGTGTAGAAGCGCGCCATGCTCACCACCGTCTGCGCGTTCTCTCCCTGACCGATGGAAAGATTGAGCACCACCGCCTGACTCCAGCCGTTCTTGCCATACTTGCGATTGTAGTAGTTCGTGACGTCATCGTACGGAAAGGTCGGCCGCGCCTCGTCGGGAAGATCGATGGATGTCTTGTCGCGCGCGCCGAGCTTGAGTCCACCGGCCACGAGCGACGAGAGACCGACCTTCAGTCCGAGCTGGTAGAAATAGACGTCGCACGACTTCTCGATCGCCTCCGCGAGCGTGAGGTTGCCGTGCCCCTTGGGCTCCCAGCAGTGGAAGTAGCGATTGCCGAACTGATATCCGCCCGTGCACGCGACCGGCATCCGATCATCGAGCTTCACGAGCCCCCGCTCGAGCGCGACGGCGGCCGTCGCCAACTTCCAGGTGGATCCCGGCGGATATCGTCCCTGCGTGACCTTGTTGAACAGCGGCCGACGCGGGTCTGTGTTCAGCGTCTTCCACAGCTCGGGCGGAATTCCCCCTACGAATCGGTTCGGGTCATAGCTCGGCGCCGAGTAGAGCGCCAGTACGCCGCCGGTTTTTGGATCGATCGCGATCGCACCGCCCTGCAGCGAGTCGCCGAAGATCCCCGCCATGTACCGCTGCAGCGGCAAGTCGATGTTCGTGTACAGCGGATCGGCGGGTTCCGCCGCCACCTCTTCGCGTGCGCCGGCCTCGCGCACGACTCGTCCCATCGCGTCGACCTCGACGAAGCGCACCCCTTCGCGCCCTCTCAGCCGGCTCTCGTACTGTCGCTCCAGTCCGTTCTTCCCGACCGACTGCCCCGTCTTGTAGCCCTGGTAGCGCGGGTTTGTGAGCTCAGCTTCCGTCACCTCTCCGACGTAGCCGACGAACGACGACACGGCGGCGCCGTCGGGATAGTAGCGCTTCGGTGCAGACTGGATGATGAGTCCCGGGAAATCGATCCGGCGCTCTTCCAGCACCGACACCTCATCGAACGGCGCATCCGCGAGCACGGCCACGGGGCGGTTTCGGGCGTGTGAGAACCTGCGCACCGAAAGCTCGATCTGCTCCGGGGTGATGGGAATGATCGCGGAAAGCCGCTGCAGCGCCGCGCGCAACGAGTCCGTGCTCGGCGACAGGATCGACACCGCGTATCCGGGCACGTTCTCCGCGATGATCTGGTTGTTGCGATCGTAGATGATGCCTCGCGGCGCCGGAAGCGGGACTTCGCGCAAACGGTTGGTCTCAGATTGCTGCGAGTACTTCGTGTAGTTGACGACCTGCGTCTTGAAGAACGCGGAGAGCAGCAGCACGAAGATCCCCACGAGCGCCCAGGAGGCGATGCGCGCACGACGCGCGATCTCGTTGGGATGGAAGCTCACGAGGGTGACGCCCGAAGCACCGGACGCAGAATCAGCAGCGTCACGAGTCCGAAGAGCGCAGTCACGGCCGCGGTGAGCGGCGACCACACGAATATCTGGATCGCAAGCTGTCCGGCATCGCTGTGATGCCCGGCGAGCACGAAGATGATGTCGAACGCCCACTTGCCAAGAAAGAAGAAGAGGGCGTTGAGCAGCACGTCATCCGCGAAGAACACAGCCTTGAGCCACGATGCCGAAAATCCAATGACGCTCATCGCGAGCGCCCCTGCACCGAACACATGCACATCCACCGAATCCGAGACGAGTCCAACGCACAAACCGATCAGTGCGGCCGCTCCCGGGCGCACTCGAATCGCAACGAGCAGCGTTGCGATCACAAGAAAGTCGGGCCCTGCGCGCCA
>DATGDQ010000167.1:0-3187 GCA_035310785.1 Gemmatimonadaceae bacterium
GCTGCTGTGCGCCCCATCCGGAAGAGATGGGGCGTGCGCCCGGGACGACCACCGCTCCCTCCGGGATCTCGAGTGGCGTGCCCTGCTCCGCGCGATGTACCGTCTCCTTCACGAGATCGTAGACGGGCGTCGCGCGGGTCAGCATCACTCCCGTGGCGAGTACCGCTCGCCGGCGCACGACCGTGCCCTCGTAGACACCGCAATTGCCGCCAATGAATACGTCGTCCTCCACGATCACGGGCGATGCGTGCGCGGGCTCGAGCACTCCGCCGAGCTGTGCGCCGGCGCTCAGGTGTACGCGCTCACCCACCTGTGCACACGAGCCGACGAGCGCGTGCGAATCGATGGTCGTGTTGCCGCCGACGTACGCGCCGAGGTTCACCAGCATCGGCGGCATGCAGATGACACCGGGAGCGACGTACGAGCCGCGGCGCACGATCGATCCTCCCGGCACGATGCGAACGCCGTCTGCGAGCGAAAGGTCACGTGGCTCGAACAACCGGCGATCGAAGAACCGAAACGCACCTCCGGCCACGCGTCCCATCTCCACCATGTCGCTCACGCGGTACGCGAGGAGCATCCCCAGCTTCACCCACTCCACGGCGTTCCATCGGCCGCTCGCGTCGCGCTCGGCCGCGCGTACCTCGCCACGCTCGAGGGCATCGAACAGCTCCCCGATCACTCGCTCCGCAGCGCCTCGGTCGAACGAGCGGCCCTCTGCGTTCGCCGACGCGGCGCGCTCGATGTGCTCGCGGATGCGTTCGAGATCCGATGGCACGAGATGAGCGCGCGCGCGTTCCTCGATCACCGTCAGACCGCGAGCAGCCCGCGCGCAAACATCAGCTCGGCGTTCAGGATCGATGCTCCCGCGGCGCCGCGAATCGTGTTGTGCCCCATCGCGACGAGGCGGAGATCCAGAATTGGATCATCGCGCACGCGCCCCACGACCACCGACATTCCGTTTCCGGCGTTCACGTCTCGACGCGGCTGCGGGCGATCGCGCTCCAGGGTTACGATGACGGGTGAGGCGGGCGCGCTCGGCAACGCGAGCTCGGAAACGGCGCCTTTCCACGCGCCGAGTGCATCCATCGCGTGTTTCGGCGTGGCGGGAGACGCGAGCTTGACCGACATGCACGCCGTGTGGCCGTGCTCCACGGCTACTCGGTTCACCTGCGCGCTCACCCGCATCGGGGCGGGTGTCACGGCGCCTCGTTCGAAGGTGCCGAGAATTTTCTGAGGCTCGCTCTCGATCTTCTCTTCCTCGCCGCCGCCGATGAACGGGATGACGTTCCCCAGAATGTCGAGCGACGGTACGCCGGGGTATCCGGCGCCCGAGAGCGCCTGCAGCGTGGTGACGAACAGCTGCTCCACGCCGAACGCCTGGTGCAGCGGGGCGAGCGCGAGGGCGATCACCATGGTCGAGCAGTTCGAATTCGTGATGATCGCGCCGTTCCAGTTGCGCGTGGCGCGCTGAATGGGAAGCAGCTCCAGATGATCGGGATTCACCTCGGGAATGAGCAGCGGCACGTCCGCATCCATGCGATAGTTGCGCGCGTTGCTCAGCACGAACCGTCCAGCGCGCGCAAACGCGGCCTCCACCTCCTGCGCGGCGTCGGAATCGAGCGCGGAGAACACGATCTGCGTGTCGACGCAGGCCGGCTCGCAGGCGGCGACGGTGAGATCCCCGACGCGCGACGGCATGTCGCCGCTCAACCAGTGCGTCGCGTCCCGATAGCGCTTGCCGGCCGACCGCTCCGAGGCGGCGACGGCCGTGACCTCGAACCACGGGTGGTTTGCCAGCAGACGGACGAACGTCTGGCCGACGGCACCGGTGGCGCCGAGCACGCCGACAGGGATCCTGCGCGGTGGAGCGATCGTGGCGGTCATGAGGCGAGTAATGTACGCACGATGCGCATGTAGCTGTCGACCGCGGCGTTCAGCTCGTCCGTGTCGATGTACTCGTGCGGCGTATGCGCGACGGTGATGGAGCCGGGTCCGAAGAGGAATGGTGTGCCCCAGCGATCGAGCAGCGGAATGTCGCTCGTGAACGACACGGGCGCGCCTTCGAAACCTGGAATCGCGGAGAAATGCTGCGCGGGGACGTGCGGCGCGAACTCCAGCTCGGCGCGGCCCAGGCTCCAGCGCTCGAGGATCTCGCGCACGGGGGACGGGTCGCCAACGAGGCGCACCATCAGCTGCGCGACCGCTTCGTCGGGAACGATGTTCGCCTCGCGTCCGGCGTTCAGTGTGCCCACGTTGATCGTGGTGCGCCCGAGCACTGGATCGGTGGGGAGGTCCAGATCGCCGAGAGTCGAGAGTAGCGCGAGCATCGGCGTGACTGCCGATTCGCCGAGCTCCGGATAGGCGGAATGCGCGGCGCGACCACGCGTTCGTACGGTCACCGTCATCGAGCCCTTGGCGCCGGAGGCAAGCCGTCCCTCGGTGGGCTCGCCGTTGACCAGAAAACGACTGGTGGCGGGGAGCGCATTCGCCGCTCGCGCGCCGTCCGAGCTCTTCTCCTCTCCGACCACGAACAGCAGATCGACGCGATTCTCTCCGGCGTCGACGAGCGACTGTGCGGCAACCATCATCGCGGCGGCGATGCCCTTCGCGTCGCAGGCGCCGCGTCCAGCGAGCTGTGCACCCTTCAGCGAGGGACCGATGAAGGGTGGAACGGTATCCAGGTGCGTGGAAAGGGTGACGGCTCCGTGCCCGCGAGACGCCCAAATGTTGGCGTGACCGGGCGAGAGCTCCTGGTGAGTGACGCGCCAGCCTCGCTCGCTCAGCCAAGCCGCGGCGAGCTCGACGGCGGGACCCTCCGATCCGGTCAGCGATGGCTGAGCGATGAGCGCATGCGCGAGCTCGATGACGTCGGTCATCGCCACAACCTATCACACCCGCCTGGGGAAGGTGAAACGGTGAGAGCGCGAGGGGTGTATCACGAGCGGTCGAGAGGCACGGGCGACACGGAGAATCGTTGCGGAAACGTATTGACCGCGGGCGGGAAATCGGCTAGTTTCCTCTTACCGAACAAGACCCGAATCACGGCGGTCACCCCTCACCCTCGGCGACATGACGTCGCCGATCGTATCTCTTTCGCTGGATGTAACTTACAGTGGCTCACCTCAACCGCCTTCCAGCGATGATTCGCGCGACCGTTCGCGAGCCCGGCGCACGGAAAGACCCT
>DATGDQ010000168.1:0-7921 GCA_035310785.1 Gemmatimonadaceae bacterium
TCGCTGCTGCGCGCGACGCAGGAGACGCCGATCGATCTGCTCCTCACGGGTGGGCTCTATGGGGCGTTCGGCACCCAGAGCTTCATCCGGATTCCCGTCGGCGTCGTGGCCGGACATCGCTTTCCGCTTGCCGGCGCTCTAACGCTGACTCCGTTCGTGTCGCCTCGCTTGTCCATCGATGCGTGCGCCAGCGACTGCCACGGCATCGGCACCGATCTCAAGCTCGACTTCGACCTTGGAGCGAGTCTGGATGTGACGAGCTCGATCGGCATCAAGGCCGCACTGACGATTGGTGGAGTCAGCTCCGGTGACAGCCAGACGGGGTTCGGAATCGGACTGACCTACCGCCCCAACATGGCTCCTCGCCGCTAGGTTGCAGGAGTGCGCGGCCGAACCTCGGCCGCGCACGTCCGGCGGGCTCGAGCGCTCGCCGAAAGGCTGGCCAGGAGCAGAGATGGATCGTCCTTCCGCGCAATCGATCCTCGTGGTCGACGACAACGACGACAACGCGGAGATCGTGCGCGCGCTGCTCGAGTCGCGAGGCTTTCCCGTGTTCGTCGCGCGCGACGGGGAGGAGGCGATGGCGCTCTTCGACTCTGCGCGCCCATCGCTCGTGTTGCTCGACGTCCTGATGCCGGGGCGCAGCGGGTGGGAAGTGTGTCGCCTCATGCGCCAGCATCCCGAGCACGGTCGCGCCGTGCGCATCATCATGCTCACGGCGCTGTCGGACTGGAACGACAAGCAATCCGCGCTGCAGACCGGAGCGGATGACTACATCACGAAGCCGATCGATCTCGCCGACCTCGAGCTTCGCGTTCGGCGCAATCTCGCGCTCGTCACCCCGCACGCATGACCATCGTCCCGCGCCCCCATCTGCTGACGGACAGCGCCGACGGGGCACTCGCGGAGGCGGCCGAAATACTGCAGCTGGAGCTCGTGCTCGTTCACCCTGCGACGGGGCTGCCGGCGGCCATCGATGCGCATGCGTCCACGCGTGCGGTCGTCGTCTCCACGGATGATCCATCCCTGCTTCGAGTGATCGTCGAGCATGCGGGCGCGCGTCGCATCCCCGTGGTGCTCGCGGGAGAGAACGATGTCGCGTATCGGCGCGCGATCGAGTTTCGCGTCGATGACTGGTATCTCGCGCCGGCGACTCCCGTCGAGATCTCGTGGCGCATTCGTTCCGCTCTGGCGCGCGTGGCCGCGCAGGCGAACAGCTTCGCGCATCGTCTCGACAGGGCGGAGTACGAGGAGATGCTCTACGATCCCCTCACCGGAATGGCGACGCTCCCCGTGATGCTCGAGCGCACGCGCGGCCTGATCAAGGATCGCGGCGAGGTGATCATCCATTATCTCGACTTCGTGCGCTATTCGAAAATCGAGGAGATCTACGGCTGGGAGAAGCTGGATCAGATTCTCGAGACCACGTCCGCGGCGGTGCGCGAGTTCCTGGACTCGCGCACGAAGGCCACCACGCGAATGATGGTCGGTTTCCCGAACGATGACGATTTCATCTTTCTGCAGATCCCCGACAAGGGACAGCCGGGTCCCACGGACGTGCAGATCACGGAGGCGGGCCGACAGCTGCAGCTCTTCGTGGGCAACAAGCTGGAGGATGTGCACGGCGAGGATGTCGCGTCACTGTTCGAGATCTACATCGGCTCCTCGCACGTCTACTACACGCCCAAGATCCGGTTCGAGCGGCTCATCTATCGTGGCGTGCGCGAGGCCGCCAATGCCGCACGCAGTCTCGAGCAGCGCGAGCGCGTGCGGCGCACCGCCGCGCTCAAGGGCGTGCTGCACGCGGGCTCCGTGTACATCGACTTTCATCCGATCGTGCTCGCGGACACCGGCGAGACGTTCGGCTACGAGGCGCTCGCGCGCGGCGTTCCGCGCAACCTGCGCAGCCCCGAGGTGATGTTCGAGGTCGCCGCCGAGGCGGACCTCGTGTGGGAGCTGAGCCGCCTCTGTCGCGCGCGCGCGCTCGCAGGCGCGAAGGATCTGCTGCGCGGAGAGCAGCTGCTCTTCCTGAACGTCGATCCCCACGACTTCGCGGATCCGGGCTTCGGTGTGCTCGATTCGATCGATCCGCGGCGCATCGTCCTCGAGATCACCGAGCGCACGGCGATCAAGGACTATCCGAAGTTTCGCGAGCGGCTGCGGTCGTTTCGCGAGCGGGGATTCCGCTTCGCGGTCGATGACGCGGGAAGCGGCTACGCCGGGCTCGGGTCGATCGCCAACCTCGAGCCGGACTTCATCAAGCTCGACATCTCTCTCATCAACTCCATCGACACGAACTTCATCAAGCAGAATCTCGTGGAAACGATGGTGGGATTCGCGAAGGAGCAGGGCGCGATGGTGATCGCCGAGGGGATCGAGCGCAGCGAGGAGCTCGACACGGTGCGTCGCATCGGTGTGCCGCTCGTGCAGGGATTCTTCCTCCACCACCCGATGCGCGCGGGCGCGGTGGCCGGCGCCCACGCGGGTCACGAGTAGCAGCGCGCGTCGCTCATCTATCCAGCAGGGCGGTCACCAGCGCTGCCGATCGAACCGAGGCGCCCAGCCCCTTCTCGACGATCGCGCGCGCGCGAGCTCCCTCGGCGCCGCGCGTCTCAGGACGGGTGAGCAGTGCCTCGAGGCGCGCGGTGATGGCCGATGCGTCGCTCACCGACCCGCCGGCGTCCGCGGCGAGCAGCAGCGCGGCGTCGCGGCTCTTCTCGTGACGCGGACCGAAGAGCACCGGCACGCCGAACGCCGCGGGCTCGAGTACCGAATGCAGGCCGGCGCCGTGAAAGCCTCCGCCCACGAACGCGACATCCGCGAGTGCATAGAGGTCGCCCAGGAGTCCGACGGTGTCGACGAGGATCACATCGGCATCCGCGTGTCGAGGGAGCGCGCTCGCACGCGCGAGCGTGAGCCGGTTCGCGGCTGCCCACCTCTCGATGTGCCGCAGATGCGCAGGCGTCGGCTCGTGCGGCGCGATGATGAGGCGCGCGTCCGGCACCTGCGCTCGCATCGAGATCCAGGCGGGGAGCAGCTCGCGCTCGTCGGCCGGCCAGGTCGATCCCGCCACGAGCGTCGGACGATCGCGCCCGAGCGGCGCGAGCAGCGCCTCGCGCGACTCGCTCCGCTGCGCGCGCGCCCACACCTGATCGTAGCGTGTGTCACCCGTCACGGTGATCGCGCGCTCGCGCACGCCCAGCTGCATGAGGCGAATCGCGTCGGCCTCATCGATGGCGCCGACGGCGTCAAAGGCCGCGTACGCGCCGCGCGTGAACGCGCTCGAAAAAAAGGAACGCCGGCGCGAGCGCGAGGCGAGCGTGGCGCTCAACAGCGCCGTGCGGACTCCGCGCTGGCGCGCCGCAGCCACGAGTGCCGGCCACACATCGAGCTTCGAGAAGGCGAGCACCCTGGGCGAGAGCGCGTCGAGCGCGACGCGCGCGTCGCCGCGGGAATCGAACGGAAGATACTCCGCAAAGTCGACCCCGAGCGATCTCGCAAAACTCTCTGCGCTCGGCGAGAAGAAGGTGTAGGCGAGCTGCAGATGCGCATGATCCGAGCGAAGCAGCTCGAGAACGGGGCGTGCCTGCAATCCCTCGCCAACGGAGGAGGCGTGCATCCACACGAGCGGCCGCTCCACATTTCGACCCTCGCGATTCCACTGCTCGTAGCGCGCGCGAATTCCGCGGCGCGCGCGAAACGTCGCGACGACTTTTCCGCCGACGGGTGGTGCCACGACTGCGGCGGCGCGCGCGAGCTGCACCGCGCCTTCGTAGGCACCGCGCAGCAGCATGTTCACGCGCGAGTCCCGCGAGAGCTCGTCGAGCGCATACAGAGCGGGCGCTGCGGAGATCGGAGGGCGTTGCGCACCCATCGCACCCTGTTTACTTTTTTTTCCGAACGTCGCGCGCGTTCGCGCAGCGCGGCGGTGGGTGTACGTTCCCGCCCGATGTCGAACCCTGCAACGAGGAGGTGATCCATTGTCTAGTGACCAGCAGGCGGCGAGGATCGCTCGTAGCCGTTAAGGCCAAGGCAACAGCTTGACCGGTGGTCCTCGCCGCTCGGTCGAATATTGTGGGGCTCATTGTCGCGACGCGACGGTGAGCCCCACTTTGTGTAGCGCAGCGAGGCGTCCTGCGACGCTCCGTTCGCGTGCGCTCAGCGCTTCGCTCCGCCGCCCGCGAGCGTGAGCGCCGAGTCGATGGCGTGGCGGAAGTTCGCGACTGGTTGGGCGCCGGTCACCATCTTGCCGCCGATGAGAAACGTCGGGGTCGACTCGACACCCTGTTTCGTCGCGCGATCGATGTCGGCGTCGATGAGAGGCTTGGTGAGATGTCCCGAGACGCACCTCTGATAGGCCGGCAGGTCGATACCCTGCGCGACCGCGAGCGAGTCGAACATGCGTAGCGGCGAGGGCAGTCCCTCCCACTGCTTCTGCGTCGTGAAGAGCGCGTCGTGCATCGGCCAGAACTTGTCCTGCGCTGCGGCGCACATCGCCGCTTCGGATGCCGCGTACGCGTTCCTGTGCATGGAGAGCGGAAAATTCACGTAGGCGAGTCGCACCTTTCCCGAGTCGACGTACGCCCGCTTGAGCTCTCCGTAGCTCTCGTCGTGAAACTGGCGACAGTAGGGGCACTGAAAGTCGCTGACCTCGATCACCCATACCGGCGCGCTCGCGCTCCCCTCGATTCTCGCGTGGTCGGCACGCTTCAGCAGTGCGCTGTCAGCACCACTACTGGTGGAAGCGGCGCTCGCATTCGAGCTCTTGCCGCAGGCGAGAAGAGCGGCGAACGCGGCGACCGCGAGGGTCAACGGATATCGGTGGGTCACGTACTCCTCTGGTGGCTCAATGACTGGAGACGATGCGACGGAGCTCGTTGGTCCGTCGATCCAGGATGAAAGTGTGGCCGTTGGTGGAGGCGATCGCGGATGCAAAGCCGAGGGAGCGCGCCAGTCCGATGGTTCGCGGCTCATCGCCGCTCAGCTCCACCACGTACACGCCCTCCGGCCCCGCCGCGACGTACAGCCGTGATCCATCTATCGAAACATCGTACGCGAAGTGGGCCGCGGTCCAGATCGTTCGCAGCTTGGGCTGCGTGGGGTCGGCGATGTCGAACAGGGCGACGCCCTTTTCTCCCATCGCCACTGCCGCGAGCGATTTGTCGATCACGAAGCGCAAGCCACTCCCGGCGAGCGGCACCGAGCCGATCGCCACCAGGCTGTCGCCCGTCGCTCGGAGCGCGACCAGCGAGTGGTCCGTGGAGGCCCAGAGCACCGCGCGCCCTTCATCCAGCTGCAGGTCGCGGATCGGTGCGTCGAGCACCGATCCCGGGTAGTCTCGCACCGAATCGGACTTCACCGGCACGCTCTCGACCCGGTTGTCCATTGCGACGAAGACGCGCGATTCGGACGCCGCAATCGCGCTCACGCTGGCGCGCCGCACGAGAAGGCCGGGTCCACTGACGGGAGGATACAGATAGAGTCCCGTCCTGGAGCCCAGGGCGAGCCATCCGGATCGCGGGGCGATGTCGATGGCATCCACGCCCTGGAGTCCCGACGCTCGGTGGGCGAGCAGCACCATGTGGTCGTCGGCGGCCGCAAACAGTTGCACCCCCGCGCTCCCACCCACCGCAGCCTTGTCCTCCCGAAGGGTCAGCACGCTGGGCTCTCCGTCGAGCTCGATGCCCACATTCGGGATTCGGAGTGAGGGGGTGCCGTGAAACGCGATCGCCCGGCGCTCATCCAGCTGCCGACCCACGAAGAACCCCGTTAGACCCCCCGCGGCGGTGCCAAGCGCGATCGTGCCGGGGCTTCGCCCGCCACCCGAGCCCTTGCTGAAGCCGAACGCAGCGAGTCCGCCGATGACGGCCCCGACGATCCCGAGCACGAGCGCGCGCGAGTGTGGATGCGTCACCCGACCGGCGGCGGCGCTGTCGCCTATCTGTTGTGCCGAAACGGCTGCTGGCGACCCTGCCAGGGTCAGAGGTATGAGGGCGAGCGCGGCTACCCGTGAGACCGAAGCGCGGTGCATGTGTGAACATACGGTCGCGCGCACTAACTCCGCCACTCGCAACGGCATGACGAGACTGCTATGACACGGGCCTGACAGACTTTACAGTATTCTTGCACTGTGTTGTACGCCACTTTATGTTCGTGACGATAAGGTGACGACCATGAAAAGGTTCCAGCTCGGAAGCGCTCGACCTGGTCTTCTTCTGAAGTGATCTCGATCGGTGAAAATCCGAAGATCACCGCATGCGCGTCGTGCCGCCGCATGCAGTCGCACCGCAACGAGGAGGGAAGAACCGAAGCGGCATGAGATCAGGACGAGCGGGACGTCAGCGTGCGCTCGTTAGCCAACCAGAGACGCTTCATTTCGTCCACACACCTTTTGGAAGAGGTGGCAAGGAGGAAGCATGGGAAGATCTGTTAGGTCAGTTATGGCTATCCTGTTCGCGGTGATAGCGCTACCTGCGCTCGCCGCGGCTCAGGAAGCCGTCACGATCACGGGAACTGTGACCAGCATTGAGGGAAATGCGCCCCTCAATTCCGCTAGCGTCACGGTCGAAGGAATGGGTATCGGCACGCTCACGCGCGAGGACGGGCGGTACACGCTCGTCGTTCCCGCGGCGCGTGCACACGGGCAGACGGCGACGCTGACGGCGCGCCTGATTGGGTATCAGGCGAAGTCGGTGCCGGTCGTGCTCCGTGGCAATCTCACACAGGACTTTGCGCTCGCGGCCAATCCGCTTCGCCTCGGCGAGGTGGTGGTCACGGGGCTCGGCCTGACCAGCTCCGTCGAGAAGCTCGGAACGGCGGTGTCCACCGTCGATTCCACGCTCATCACGAAGTCGCACGAGTCGAACATCGTCGAGGCGCTCGCCGGCAAGGCTCCGGGCGTGCTCGTGAATTCGCAGTCAGGCGATCCGGGCTCCGCGTCGTACATCCGCATCCGCGGCATCAAGTCGCTCTCGGGTGACGCGCAGCCGTTGTTCGTCGTGGACGGCGTTCCGATCGACAATCAGACGATGACGGCGGAGAATCCGTTGGGTGGCGTCGTTGCGCCGAACCGCGCGTCCGACATCAACCCGAACGACATCGAGGATGTCACGATCCTGAAGGGCGCCGCTGCCGCTGCCGTCTACGGCGCGCGCGCGGCCGATGGTGTGGTGCTCATCACCACGAAGAGCGGCCACGCTGGCGGCACGCATTACAATCTCGCGACGAACTACTCGTGGGATAAGGTGAACAAGAAGATCCCGCTGCAGACGGACTATGCACAGGGACTCAATGGCGCCGATGCCGTCTGCGGCGCTCCCGGCTGCCGTCTCACGAGCGCCTCCTACGGGGCGAAGATCGCCGCGGGCACGCCGACGTACAATCACTTCGACGAGCTGTTCGACACTGGTCACACGTCGGACAACGTGCTGTCGGCTTCCGGCGGCAACGACAAGACCGTCTTCTATCTCTCGGCGGGTTACACCCATCAGACCGGTATCATCGTCGGGCCGAACGACGCCTACAAGCGCCAGACGGTTCGCCTCAAGGCGTCGCACCATCTCTTCGACCGGCTCACGGTCGGCGGCAACTTTTCCTACATCGACGGTCGCGGCAACTTCATCCAGAAAGGATCGAACGTGTCGGGGTTGATGCTCGGTGCAATGCGCACCCCGCCGAACTTCAACAACTTCCCGTACATCGATACCACGACCAAGACGCAGCGGTCGTATCGCTACCCGCAGCCGGTGCTCTTCGACAATACCTCGGGTCGCGGCTACGACAACCCGTTCTTCGTCATCTTCCAGGATCCCAATACGGGCGAGACGAATCGCGCGCTGGGTAACCTGAACCTGAATTACGATGCGACCGACTGGCTGAAGATCGACTACACGCTGGGCGCGGACTACTACAACAACCAGCT
>DATGDQ010000169.1:0-4008 GCA_035310785.1 Gemmatimonadaceae bacterium
GTTCGCGCTTCCGGCCGCGATCGTGATACTCGTGCGCCTGGAGCACCGCCGACAGACGGACCTGGCTGCGATCGGCGATCCTCTACTCCTTGAATGTTCGTCAGCGCTACCGGACAGGCGTCAGCGAATCGTAGCGCAAGCGCTCGCGCTGTCGGCGCTCACTCTCGTCGTTCTCTCCCTTGCCCGGCCTCAATTCGGCACGGCTCCCGCGACGCTCACGGGATCGGGACGCACCGTGCTCTTCGTGCTCGACCTCTCGCGCTCGATGAATGCCAGAGATGTTGCGCCGTCGCGCCTCGTCGCGGCGAAACGTTCCGCTCTCGACATCGCCAGCGCGTTGAAACGCGATCGGGTCGGCCTCGTCGTGTTTGGCGGGAGTGCCTTCCTGCAGCTTCCGCCAACGCTGGACCAGTCCGAGCTTGCGCTTTTCCTGGACGCGGCGAGCTCGGACGACATTCCAGATCCGGGTACGAGCGTGGAGACGGCAATTGAAGTCGCCGCAGCCGCACTCGCGCGCGACGGAGCGTCCGATTCTCGCGCAATTGTACTGCTCACGGACGGGGAGGATCGGGAAGGTGAGCTCACCCGGGCGGCGGAGACGTTGAAACGACAGCACCTTCGTGTCTTCGCGGTGGGAGTAGGTACGGCCGAGGGAGCGGAAATTCCAGAGTTGGACTCCACCGGCTTGGAGCGGGAACACCGCGACTGGGCGGGGCGCGTGGTGACGACACGACTCCAGGAAGCACGACTCCGCGGTCTTGCCGCCGCCACCGGCGGAGCCTATGTGCGGTGGGACAGTGACGAGAGTGTGCGACCGATAATCGATGCCATCTCGCAACTCGAACCGCACTCGACCTTCTCCCAGACACGCCGGCCTGAAGCTGACCGCTTCCAATGGCCGCTTGCGTTGGCGCTCGCCGCGGTCTTCGCCGAGACACTGGTGCAACGCCGCGGACGCAGGCCAGCTCCCGAGCGGAGGCGCTCATGAGAGCTCTCTCGCGGGATGCGTCGCGTCGCGCACGCGTCGCGCTTGCGACTGTTGCCGCGCTTGCGCTTCTCGCGCTGCTCTCCGTCGTCACATTCTGCAGCTCCAGCCGCGCGCCTTTGCCAACCATGACAAACGAAGCAGATGCCACCAGGGCTGAAAGCCTCTATCGTGCCGGTAGCTACCGTGAAGCACTGGACGAATTTCGCCATGTCGCAAGGGAGAACCTGGACTCGCGGCATCTCGGCGTGCTTCCGGCGCTCGACTACAATAGTGGGAACGCGCTCTACCGGCTGGGTCACTACGATGAGTCGATCAGTCGCTTTCGCGCTGCGCTCGCCGGTCATCGTTCGCTGCAGGAGCGTAGCGATTACAATCTCGGCGACACGTACATGAAGAAGGCTGACGTGGAGTCCGACAGAGGCGCCAACCTTCGCGCCGCGATTTCAGCCTATGAAGAAGCGCTCGTACTGGATCCAAGCGACGCGGACGCGCGCTGGAACCTGGAGCTGGCGCTACGAAAGCTTGCCGACGTGGACGCGAAAGCCGGAGCTGGGCGTCGGCGTGGGGCGAATTGGGGAGGCGGAAATCTCACGAAGTCAGGTTATGCCGGCGCTCCACAGACCGGCGCGGGTGCGGCTCCTGGCGGGGGCTTCGGCGGGTCGCAGGGGGAGCAGCCGGCGCAGCAAATCACGGAGACGAGGGCGCGAGCTCTTCTGAAGGCGCTGGAACGCGCTCAGGTATCTGGCCAAGCCGCACACCCTGGAAATACCTCGTCCTCTGCGTCGCGCGGGCAGGATTGGTAAGGCGAGCGCGATTAGAGAAAGATCGCGTGACCAGCGCGCTGACGCGGCACGTGTGAACCAACCTATCGACCGCCCCGTCCTCCTCTCCCCACGCTCAGATAATACACCGGCACTCCCACCAGCGTGACCGCGAATATCGCGATCGTGGCCCATCGCCCTCCCGGGTCGGCGAGCGCGTTGCCGAGCACGTAGAGCGTCGCGAGTATGAACAGCGCAGGGACGACCGGATACCCGGGAACGCGATAGGGCGGATCGTACCCCGCAGACTTCCGCAGCGGAAACACCGACGCGACCGCGAGCGCGTAGAACGGAACGATGGCGATCACGAACGTGTCGGCGAGCTGCTCGAAGGTGCGGAGGAGCACGAACGCCACGCCGAGCGCCGCGCACAGCGCGATCGCGACGTACGGTGTCTTGAACCTCGGATGTACCGCCGCGATCGGGCGAAAGAACAGGCCATCGTCAGCCATCGCGAAGAAGATGCGCGGTGCCGTGAGCAGCGAGCCGTTCAGTGTTCCGAACGTCGCGAGCACGACGGCGATCCCGATGAGTACCACGCCCCAGTTGCCCACGAGTCGCTGCGCGACGTCGGCGGCAATGAGCTTCGATCCGCGCATCTGCTCGACCGGCACAACGGACAGATACGCGAGATTGACCGCGACGTAGACCAGAATGACGGCGAGCGTCCCGCCGATGAGCGCGCGCGGAATGTTGCGCCGCGGCTCCATCACCTCGCCCGCCACGAAGCTCAAGTCTGCCCACCCATCGTACGCCCACAGGACGGACACGAGCGCGAGACCGAATGCGCCGACGGTGAAGCTCCCGGGCGGAATCATGGGCGTGAGGTGCCCGCCGCCCGTGAGCAACGGCCCCACGATCGCGGCGAGCGCGATGATGAAGACGAGCACACCGTACTTGGCCACGACCGTGAGCTCGAGCACGAGTGCGCTCAGTCTCACGCCGACGACGTTGACGGTGGCGAGTGCGACGATCGCGATCGCCGCGAGATAGTGCACGCGCGCGTCCCACGGGTGCGTCGCCGGATCATGGCCGCGCATGCGTATCGCGTATTCCGCGAACGTCGTCGCCACCGCGCCGAGGGCAGCGGCGCGAATGATCACCAGCTCCGTCCATCCGAACAGGAACGCCGGCAGCTTTCCCCAGCCCTCCCGGATGAAGACGTACATCCCACCCGTGCGAGGAAGCGCGCCGGCCACCTCGGCCAGTGTCAGCGCGCCACACAGCGCGAGCACGCCACCGGCCGCCCACACGGCGATCAGCGCGAGCGGGCCCGGAAGCCGATCGGCGATCGATGCGGGCGAGCGAAAGATGCCGGACCCGATCGTGGATCCGATCAGCGTGGCCACTGCACCTGCCAATCCGAGCCGCCGCGGCAGCGACTCTCGATGATTCATTCACCCACTCGGAGAGAGAAGACGTGCACGATCCGGCTACGCGAACAGCCCGACCTGTCCCCCAGTGTGCCAGAACAGGACAGTGGCATCCTCAGGGCTGTGACCACCTCGAACGTGCGCGATCAGCGCAGCCAGCGCCTTCGCGGTGTACGTGTGGTCGACGAACAACGCTTCGTTGCGCGCGGCCAAACGCTGCGCCTCCCGCGAAGCGACGCTCGGAATTCCGTAGCCGTCGCCCACCCACCGGTCATCGACTTCGATGGAACAGTCCGATGCGAGCGCGTCGCCATTCACGCCGAGCGCGTCGCCGACGCCTCGAATGATCTCGCGAACCTTGGACGCGATATCCGCAGCCGGGTCGTCCGCGCTCACACCGATCACGCGAGTGGAGAGTCCGTACAATGCGCACGCGGCGACGAGCCCGGCCTGTGTTCCGCCCGACGAAGAGGCGTGGAAGATGATGCTCGGCGGTGCAGTCTGTTCGAGGAGCTCGCCCATGGCGCGAACGAATCCCAGGGCGCCGAGTGGAATCGACGCTCCGAGGGGGATCGCGTATGGGGTGCGTCCCTCGCGCTGAAGGCGCGCCACAGTCGACGCCAGTGCCGGTGCGCGCTCCTCGCGCGAGCCGATGTATTCCACCTCCGCGCCGAGCAGATGGTCCAGGAGCGCGTTCGCAGTCGGCCGCTCGGGCGGAGCTCCATTCGCGATGATCACGCAGCGCATCCCGAGCTTTGCCGCCACCGCCGCCGTCGCGCGCGCGTGATTCGACTGGATGCCGCCAACCGTCACCAGCACATCGGCA
>DATGDQ010000170.1:0-3031 GCA_035310785.1 Gemmatimonadaceae bacterium
GCATCGCCGCCATCGACATTGCGAGCCGGAGCGTGCGAAGCGTGCCCGTGAGCGCGGAGCTGGATGTCGATTTCGCCGCCGATCGCGAGGAGCTCTTCACCCTGATGTGGCGCGAGCTGCGCGACAACTTCTTCGATGAGAAGATGAACGGCGTGGACTGGGACGCAGTGCGCGCGGAGTACATGCCACTGGCACAAGGCGCTCAGACGACCGATGAATTGATGCGCCTCATGAACGAGATGGTCGGAGAGCTCAACGCATCGCACTCCGGCGCGCGCGGCCCATCCTCCGGCGCGCCGTTCACGGGCCGGCTCGGCATTCGTTGGGACGGCTTCGAGTTCGAGCGCTCGGGAAGGCTCCGTGTGGCCGAGATCATCCCGCTCGGGCCCGCCGCGCTCGCCGGCAAGATCTCCGTCGGCGATTTCATTGTCGCCATCAACGGAAAGGTCATCACTCCGCGGACGAATGTCGACGAGCTGCTCGCGTATCGCATCGGAAAGCAGACTCCGCTGAGCGTGGTATCGGATGGCGATGGCAAGCAGCGCACGGTGACGGTGCTGCCGGTGAGCACCAACATCGAAAAGGGATTGTTGTATCGCTCGTGGGTGGAGCAGTCGCGCGCCTACGTGGCGCGCGTGAGCGGCGGCCGCCTGGGCTACGTGCACATGCCCGACATGAGCGAGGAGTCCCTGGAGCGACTCTACGCCGATCTCGATGCGCAGAATCAGGCGAACGAAGGCGTGGTCATCGATATCCGCAACAACAACGGTGGCTTCGTAAATGCATATGCCCTCGACGTGCTCGCGCGCGCCCCGTATCTCACGATGCAGATTCGTGGGATGGCGGTGGCGCCCGCGCGCACGCTACTCGGCCAGCGTGCGCTCGAGCTTCCCACCGTGCTCGTCACCAACATGCACTCCTTGAGCGATGCCGAGGATTTCTCGGAGGGCTATCGCACGATGCGGCTGGGCCGGATCGTCGGCGAGCCCACCGCGGGCTGGATCATCTACACCTCGAACGATGTGCTTTTCGACGGCTCTGCGGTGCGCATTCCTTTCGTGCGGATCAGGGGTGCGGATAACACCGACATGGAGATGCATCCGCGCCCGGTGGACGTTGCCGTGACGCGTCCCATGGGCGAGAGCTACGCCAATCGAGATTCGCAGCTCGATGCCGCGGTGAAGACGCTCCTCGATCAGATCGGATCGACGCGCAAGGTCGGCGGCGCGCACTAGCACGAACCCTTTCGACTGCACGTGTGAACGCCGGGCGACGGGAAACGCACACGGCGCGGCATCTCTTCGCGATCGGGGAAGGGAAGCTGGCGATCGGACGCGGTGTGCGAACGGCGTTTGCTCTGCTCATCCCGGTCATCGCAGGCGATCTCCTCGCTCAACCCCTCTTCTCCTGGGCTGCGCTCGGCGGATGGCTCGGCTCTCTCGCCGACAAGGGCGGGTCCTATCGCACTCGCGCCACCACAATGAGCGCGTTCGCGATTCTCGGCTTCGCATGCGCGTACGCGGGCACGGAGGCCGCGCACGTCCTTCCGCTCGCCGTGATGTCGATGCTGGTCGTCGGGCTGCTTGCCGGGCTCGCGCGCGTCTACGGCGATGAGGGATCGACAGTCGGCCTCTTCATCGCAGTGATCTACGCAGTTGCGGTCGGGTCACCCTCGTCGGTGCCGCATCTGGCGTGGCTGCGCGCAGAGATGTTCCTGGGTGGAGTAGCATGGGCCATGGTCTTGTCGCTACTCCTGTGGCCACTCCACCCGTTCCGGCCCGCGCGCCGCGCAGTGGCGAATGGCTATCGCCTGCTCGCTGACTTCGCCCGTTCACTCGAGCGGGTCACGGGAACGATCGGCGACGCGAGCTCCTCGCATCTTCGCGAGCGAGCCCGCGCGTACCACGCCGATGTGCGAGCGGCGCTCGAGGACGCGCGCCTGGTGCTGGCCGATGCGCGCAGGCCGCGTCAGGGTCGCAGCCCGCGCGGCGAACAGCTCCTCGTGCTCACCGAGGGCGCCGAGCAGCTTTTCGGCACACTCGTCGCAATTGACGCCGAGCTCGAGGCAGCGCACGAGAGCGGCTCGTCGATGGGCGACGCTGCCTTTGCGGGCGCGTTCGGCGGCCTGGCCAGCGCGCTCGATCTCCTCGCGAACGCGATCGACGACACCGTGATTGCGCGCCGCCGCGAAGTCGCCTCCTCACAGCCGACAGTCGATCTCGCGGTGCCGGCGAGCTGGCCGAACGTGCACCTGCGCGCCGCCGCCACGCTGCTCTCTCGCGTCGCAGGCGATGTGAGGATGCTGGTGGATACCGCCTCGAACATCGATTCGCGCGCCGCGGCAGTCGTTCCGCAGACCGGAGAGCATCCTGTTGCTCCGCCCCCGAGGCGCACTGCGCTCGAATGGCTTCGCCCGCTGCTCGAGGCGCTCACCGCACGCTCGCTGCCCGCGCGCCACGGCCTTCGCATGGGACTGGCCGCCGCTTTCGCGGTCTGGCTCTCCTTCACCCTCGACATCACGCGCGGCTACTGGGCGACGATCACCACGCTGATCGTGCTCCAGCCGTATACGGGAGCGACGACACGAAAGACGTTGCAGCGCGTGGGCGGAAGCGTGCTCGGCGGAATCATTGCCGCGGGGCTCGCCGTCGTCGCGCGCACGAAGCTCGCGATCGCAGGCGTGATGGTTCCGTTCACGGTGGGCGCAGTGGCGGTTCTCCCGCTCAACTATGGCGTGTTCGTTCTCCTGCTGACACCCGTGTTCGTGCTGCTTGCCGAGCCGCATCCGGGCGATTGGGGAATAGCCGGACTTCGTGTGGTGAACACGATTCTTGGTGGCATCATTGCATTGGCGGCGGCGCAGCTTCTGTGGCCGGCGCACGAGATCGAGACGTTTGCGCGCCAGCTCGCGGATCTGTTGCGCGAGCTCCGGACCATGCTCACTGCCGTCGTTGGCGGCGCGGATCCGACGAGTCCGCAGTGGAAGCGCTCGGTCGACGACGCGCGCCGGCGATTCGGCGTTGCGGTCACC
>DATGDQ010000171.1:0-6867 GCA_035310785.1 Gemmatimonadaceae bacterium
CGATCGCCTCGGCCACAGGCACATCCGCGAACCGATAGACGACGGCGCCAGCCTCGACCCTCGAATAGTCGAGCACACCGGAAATGAGTCCGAGGAGATGGCGCTGGCTGGACTGGATGCGGGCGAGCGCTATGCGCTGGGCTTCGGTGACCGGGCCATGAACGCCGAGCTCGATGAGCTCCGTGTACCCACCGATCGCGTTGAGCGGCGTTCGAAGCTCGTGACTCATCACGGCCAGAAACTCGCTCTTCGCTCGATTGGCCTTCTCGGCGGCTTCCGATCGCTCCTGAAGTGCCTTTGCCTGCTCCTGCAGCTGTCGATTGGCCAGCTCGAGCTCGGCGCGCCGAGTCTCGTTGCTCTCGGCCAGGAGCCGCTCGACCTCGAGGCGTGCCATGACGTACTCGGTCACGTCGGTACCGTGCGCGATCACGCCGGTGCGCGTACCGTCGGCGTCGGTGAGCGGCAGATATGTCAGCGCCACCACTCGGTCCTCGAGTGGCGCTCCCGGGGTTCGCTCGAGGCGCACCGGGATCTCACGCGCGACGAATGGCTCGCCGGTACGCAGCACGCCGTCGAGCAACACGTCGAAACCTTGCCCCCGTACCTCAGGGAGCGCCTCCAGGAGCGGCTTTCCGATGATCTCGCGCCCGTGTCCGATGAGCTGATAGTACGCGTCGTTGACCATCGCGTAGACGTGTTGCGGACCGTGGTACACGGCGAGGAAGGAGGGTGCGACGCGGAACACCTCTCCGAGAAGCTCTGCACGGTCGGCCCCCAGCGGGACAGTGAGTAGTGCCCGCTCACTCTCATCTGTGACGTGCCCAGGCTGCACGTTCGCCTCGCGCCCGATCTCGAGCCCACTGTCGTGAGCGTGTGAGCTTATCGTCATTGACTGGTATTCATTCCCGGACTTCGCCACAGGCTGCTCGACATTGGCATGCACCCGAATGCCATGCTCAAGAGTGACCCTCTTCGCGACCCGCGGAAAGGCCTCTGGCGGGAAGAACTGGCATAGGCGCCGGCAGGGACACTGGTTGCGGGTGAGCATTGCCATCACCATCGTATTCCACGGGTCGAGCGAACCAGGTGCGGGGGCTCCAGCGGCAGTTCCCGAGTACCCGACCGGACGTTCCTCTCGCGACCGCGTGAGCGGTCCGCTCTGTGCAGCGGCAGCCGCAATCGGCTGGTCCACAGCTACCATCAACGAGGGAGGGATCCGTGCTCTGGGCACTCATCATTGGACTTGTGGTTGGTGCGCTTGCGAAGCTCATCATGCCGGGACGCGATCCGGGCGGAATCATCATCACCATGTTGATTGGTATCGCCGGTTCGTTCATCGCCACCTTCCTCGGCCGCGCGCTCGGCTGGTATCGGACCGGCCAGGGCGCGGGATTCATCGCGTCCCTGATCGGCGCAATTCTGTTGCTCTGGATCTACCGCGTGGTGGTTGCCCGGCGGTCCGCTCCCTAGTGACAGGCAGGGTCAGCGCACACTCCGACTTTTCGGAGGTGCGCTGACGCGCCCTCCTGACGGCGCGGCGTCGATCGCATTGCGCTCTGCCGCGACCCGCCGAGAATCGAGCATCCGATAGCGTCGCTCGGCCTCGTGCTTCACCTCATTCAGCGCGATCGCGCGAATGAGCAGGATGCCCGGCGAGAACACCGCCCAATATCGTCGGAAGCGCGCTCGCGCAACGGGGTCCGTTGTGGCGACGTACGTCCCTATCCGCAACCGAGATGTCGCGCTGTCGATCGGATCGGCGCCGATCGTCACCACGATCTTTACGAAACCGGGCCCGTGAAAACCCGCGAATTCCTCCGGCGGCAGCGCACGAAATACGACGTCCCTGTTCCACGGCTGTGTGACTGCTCCGAGCACGATCTCGCGCTCCGGCGCTGCACTCAGCACGCCCCATCCCATTGAGCGCATTTGTTCGACGACGCCGCCGGATGGGAACTGCCCTGACGGCGTGGCGCCGAGGAGCAGCTCGCGTGCGCGGAAGATTCCACGAATGAGAGGCGATGCGTTCAGGCTCATGGACTCGGCGGCAGCGAACGTCAGTGGTGCCGGGGCATTGATCCGAGCCTGAAACAGCTCCTCCACTTCATAGTCGGGCAGGAACCGCCGCACGTCGCCGTCGACGGCCGCCGTACGCGACCCGTGACCGTAGCTCACCCAGCTCACGGCGGCCCACGCGAGCCAGCCGAGCAGGAACGCTCCGAATGCGAGTAGCGTCCAGCGCGCGAAGGTGCCCACGCGTGCTCCGCGCGCGCGACCTGATGATGTGAACATGCCCATGAACGTCTCTCTCTAGTGAGCGATCGCTCTGCGAACCACCGCACAGTGTTGCGGATGCGCGTGCGAGAGGATCAGGGAACGGACGACGGTGGTCATCCGGCGGGGTGAGCAGTGGCGTCGCCCGCGTAGGGAAGAACCTGACTCCCGTTCGACCTTCGACCGGCGACCATGACATCACCCTGACCGACTGAACGTGAGTAGCGAGTGAGAGTAGTGAGTGGTCATTCAGTTCGGCGAAGTGAGTCGTTACTCACGATCACGATGCTGATGCTGGCGCTGTGCGTCGGCGCGCCGGCCCACGCGCAAGTCTCGAGTGCGGAGCTGCGCAAGCTCCGCGCAAGTGTCGAGGCCGGCACCGCTGACGGTGCGCAGCACGGCGATCTGGCGCGCTATCGAGCGGCGTTGTTGCGCATCTACGCGGACACGACCTCGCCGCTTCTCTGGATCGCCCAGGGCCGGCCGAGAGCGCAGGCATCCGCGATGGTGGCGGAATTGAGTGACGCGGCGATGCGTGGTCTGGATCCGGCGGACTACGACGCCGACCGCCTCGCGACGCGCCTTCACGACCTCCGCGCGGCATCCCCGGTGCGCGACGGTGATTCTCTGCTTCTGCGGGCCGACGCGTGGCTCACGCTCTCGGCGATGCGGTACATCGATCACGCGCGCGCGGGGCGAGTCGATCCAGCTCCGCTCGGCTTCGTGATCCCGACGAAGAGCGCTCCTCGGGACTTTGCGGCGATTCTGCCGAGTTTGAGTCGCGTCCCTGACGTGCGCGCTTCGATCGACTCACTCGAGCCGCCATACGATCGCTTCCGCGCGCTCGAGAAACTCCTGCACAGGTACCGCACGCTGTCCGCAGACAGCAGTCTCGGCGACCTGCCCGACCTCGCCTCGCCACTTCACCCGCAGGATCGATGGGAGGGAACTTCGGCACTTCGCAGGCTGCTCGCGGCATTGGGCGATACGAGCATCCGGGAGGTCTCCGCCGCGTCGAGCGATACTGATCTCTATACCCCGGGCCTCGTGGAAAACGTGAAGCACTTTCAAGCGAGCAGAGGATTGTCGAACGATGGCGTGATTGGCAAGGCGACTCTTCGTCAGCTGCGCACCTCGATCGTGACGCGTATCGCGCAAATCGAGCTGACGATGGAGCGGTGGCGGTGGCTTCCGGATCCTGCCGCATCCAGACTGCTGGTGGTCAACATTCCGGAATTTCGACTTTATGCGCTGGAGCGAAACGCCAATCGCGTGCTCGCGAGAGAGCGGATGGACGTCATCGTGGGAAGCGCCTTCAATGGCCGGCGAACACCGGTGCTCGCGAGCAGCGTACGAGCTGTCGTGTTCCATCCGTACTGGGATGTGCCCCTGTCCATCGCACGCCGGGAGGAGATTCCGAAGATTCGGCGCGACTCGTCGTATGCTGCGCGCGAAGGAATGGAGATCGTGCGAGGTATCGATGCAGCCGCGGTGCGCTTCCCGATCACCCCCGTCAATCTGCAGCGCGTGCTCGATGGCACCCTGAGGCTCCGCCAGCGCCCCGGGCCTCGAAACGCGCTCGGCAATGTGAAGTTCGTGTTCCCGAACGCCTACAACGTCTACCTGCACGACACGCCGTTGCAATCGCTCTTCACTCATGAGCGACGCGACTTCAGTCACGGCTGCATCCGGGCGAGCGATCCGGAGGGTCTCGCAGCATTCGTCCTGGCGGATGAGGAAGGTTGGGAACGCGAACACATCGAGGCGAGCATCGCGAATCCGGAGCTGCGCACGGTGACGCTGAAGCACCCGGTTCCGATCTTCGTCGTGTACGCCACGGTGATAGCAAACCCAGATGGCACATCGTCGTTCCTTCCGGATCTCTATGGCCATGACGCCGCTTTGGCGCGCGCGCTCGCGGCGCGCGCGACGAGCCTCGCCGGCATGGGCTCGAGCGTGAGCATCGCTCATCCATCGACGATCCCGTGAAAGGCGGGACCCGACAGACGGCGCATCACCGCCCGGCGACATTGATGGGCAGGGTAGTGCCATCCGCAGCCAGATCATCGTGGGAGAGGAGCGCGAAGTTGCGCGAGGAAGACCGCATGACGAGAGCCTGCCGCAACGCCGAAGTCACACACGACCGCAAGCGCTCCAGCGCGTGGGCGTGCTGTCAGGCAGCCGCTGACGCACAATGAGCCCCGCTCAGCGTAGTCTCCGAATGCGATTGGCTCGCAGGAGTGCACGTCAGCTTCATTCAACATCGTGGGAGACTCACATGTCAGGCATTCTCTTCGCGACACACGGTGCGGCGACCGCCGACGGCGCCGCGCGAGTCGCGGCGCTTCTCGCCGCCCGCCGCGGCGTGGCCGTCAACACGGTGTGCGTGCTCGAGCCGCTTCGCATTCTGGATGGCGGGTTTGCGCAGACCTACATCCCGACTCCGGAAGAAATCGAGGCCGTGCAATCAGGGCTGAAGGCTCGCGTGTCGGATCAGATGCGTCGATGTGGAGTGACGGGCCCATTGCAGTTGCGCATGGGGTCGGCTCCCATGGAAATCGCGACCGCTGCGCGCGAGATGAACGCCGATCTCGTGATACTCGGGCTCGGCCGGCATGGCATCGTCGAGCGCGCGTTGGGCAACGAAACGGCGCTGCAGCTCGTGCAGATCGCCAACGTGCCCGTGCTGGCAGTTCCCAACGAGATGAACGCGCTTCCGCGGCGCATTCTCGCAGCCACGGATTTCTCACCTACGAGTCTCGCCGGCGCCAAGGCAGTCGCTCAGTGGCTGACCAAGGGGGACGTGCTGCACCTGGTCTACGTGGCGGGCGAGTGGCATGGCGGTTATCCGATCGAGCAGCGAGTGAGTGCGGAGAACGTGTTGGGTGCCATTGCGAAGCAGTTCGACCTTCCGGAGGGCGTGAAGATCGAGCAGAGCGTCGAGGAAGGAGATCCTGCGACGCGGATTCTCGAGCTGGCGACGAGTAGCCCTGCGGATCTCCTCGTTCTCGGCAGTCACGGATACGGATTCTGGAAACGTCTGACCATCGGCAGTGTCGCCTCGAAGGTCATTCGCCTCGCGCACATTGGGGTCTATGTGACACCCATTGGCTGCATTGGTGTCGAGCACGCAGACAAGGCAACGCTGAGCCCGGCCGCCGCGGTGTTCTGAAGTCGGGAAAGCGAGCGCCTGCGCTACTTGCCCATCCGGGGGAATCTCGTTCATCTACGGCACCCGTCACGCGGCGAATCTACTCACCGCGTGAGTCGGCTATTCGCCATCAGCTAGTAAACGAATGGAGCTGCCACCGGATGGCCCCTGAGACTCGTCGAGCAGACGTGTGACGTCACACACAGACGTGAGTGTTTCCGAGACGAAGCTGCGAGGCATCGTCTCCCTTGCCGCCGACGCGATCATCTCCACCGACTCCGCCTTCCGTGTCACGCTCTTCAATGCCGCTGCGGAGCGCATCTTCGGTTATCGCGCGGAAGAGGTGCTCGGGGAGCCGCTGGGGATGCTGCTTCCCGAGTCGGCGCGCGCGGTGCATCACAGGCATCTCGATGAGTTCCGGCATGCGAACGTGCAGGCCAAGGAGATGGGCCAGCGGGGGCAGATCTGGGGGCGCCGGAGTACGGGCGAGCTGTTTCCGGCCGAGGCCTCGATATCCAAGCTCGAGGTGCACGGCGAGATTGTGTTCACGGCGGTGCTCCGCGATGTGACGCAGCAGCGAAATGCGGAGATCGAGCGAGATGCGTTGCTCGCGCGCGAAAAGGAGGCGCGCGCGGCGGCGGAGGACGCGAGGCAGCGCGTCGACTTTCTCGCGCGAGCGTCGGAAGTCCTGCATTCGTCGCTCGCCTACGAGGAAACGTTCCGCACGCTTCTCGATCTGGTGGTGCCCACGCTGGCAACGTACTGCGTGGTCGACATCGTGGAGGAGTCGGGAGCCGTGCGGCGCCTGCACGTGGTGCACGAGGATCCCGAGAAGCAGGAGCTCGCCGCACGTCTGCGTGAGTATCCGCGATCGCAGGCCCACTATCTCACGCGGCGCACGATCTTCGACAGCAAGGCCGAGCTCGTCGACGTGACGGATCAGCTCTTCGTGGATATCGCCGACGACGCTGAACACCTCGCCATTCTGCGGGCGCTGGCGCCGGCGTCCATGCTGATCGTTCCGCTGCGCGCCCGTGACCGCGTGCTCGGCGCGCTCCTGTTCGCGCGCGACAGAAACAGGCCGGCGTACGATGCGGAGGACATGTCGCTCGCGATCGAGCTCGCCCAGCGCGCCGCCTCGGCCGTGGACAACGCGCAACTCTACCGACGCTCCCAGCTGGCCATTCGTGCGCGCGACGACGTCCTCGGCGTCGTGTCCCACGACTTGCGCAATCCGCTCGCGGTGATCTCCATGTGCGCCGCGTCGCTGGCCGGGACAGGGTTCGGCGATGCGGCGCGCAACATCGAGGCGGTGCACACCATTCAGGAGTCCGCGCGTTGGGCGCAGCGGCTTATCCAGGACTTGCTGGATGTCGCAGCGATCGAAGCAGGCGGATTATCGCTCGTGCGCCGCGAGGAGGATCCGGTGCTGCTCATGACCA
>DATGDQ010000172.1:0-6936 GCA_035310785.1 Gemmatimonadaceae bacterium
CGCTGACGCCGTTCTGCACCTGCCGCTTGATCTCCTGCTTGAGCGTCTGGTTCTCCACGCGCAGCTGCCGATGCTCGACGGCACGCCTCAGGATCGCGATGATCTCGTCGTTGACGAAGGGCTTCTGGATGTAGTGGTAGGCACCCTCGTTCACGGCCTGGATCGCGGAGCGGAGGTCTGCCTGCGCGGTCATGAGGATGACCGGCACGAGCGGATCCTTGGCGCGCGCGGCAGACAGAATCTCCAGGCCGCCGACGTTCGGCATGCGCACGTCGGAGAGCACGATGTCGGGATCGAGTGCCGCGATCTGCTCGAGCCCCTGCTTCCCTCCCAGCGCGACGTGCGGCGTGAATCCTTCGTTCTTGAGAAGGATCTTGAGCGTCTCGAGAATTCCGGTCTCGTCATCGACGACGAGCACTGTTGGGCTGGAGGTGGTCATCATGCCTCGATCTCCGCGGGGATGCGCTGCTGGACCTGCGGCAGCAGTACGGTGAAGCGCGTGCCTTTCGGACTGCTGTCCATGAACACGAAGCCGCGATGCGCCTCGATCGCCCTGTGGACGATCGGCAGACCGAGGCCGGTGCCACCGGTCTTGGTCGTGAAGAACGGATCGAACACGCGCTCACGAAGCTCGATCGGAATGCCGGGACCGTTGTCCGAGACGCGCAGCGCGACAGCGCTCACCTCGAACGGAACGCCCGTGGGAATCTGCTCGGGGTTGAGCCGCGACAGCTCCACGGTCACGCGACCGGACGTTGCGGGCGCGGCCTGCACCGCGTTGAGCGTGATGTTGAAGATCGCGCGATGGAGCAGATCCTCGTCTCCCTCCACGAACAGCGTTTCCGTCGGGACGACGCAGCTGACGCTCACACCGGTCTTCCGGTCCGGATGCGTATCGGCGAGCCGCACGGCCGCCTGCGCCACTTCGGCCATGTTCACGCGCTCGCCGCGAGTCACGCGAACGCGCGCAAAGTCGAGGAACTCCGAGAGCAGGCGCGAGAGACGATCCGACTCGCGGACGATCAACGTCGCCAGAATTCGCTCGTCCTCGGTTGCGCGGGAGCGGGCGCCGAGCTGCTCGACGGCGCTGCGTATGGATGCGAGCGGATTCTTGATCTCGTGCGCGAGCGAGGCGCTGAGCTCCGCCACCGCTTCGAGACGCTCCGTGCGCAAGCGGAGCTCTTCGAGTCGCTTGTTGTCCGAGATGTCCTGAAAGATCACGGTGCCGGAGCTGTTGTCCGGCGTTCCGTCGGCGCTCATCGTGGTGGTCGTGAATCCGATTGGAAACGTGCGTCCGTTCACGGTGATGGCCGCCTCGCCTCGCGTGACGCGCTCGTGGCTGATCACCGCCTTTTCGAGTGCTGCGGTGAGCGCGGGCGCGCTGCTCGTCACGATCTCCCGAACGTTCCTGCCGCGCACCGATTCGTCGTCGAAGCCGATGAGCTTTCCCGCCATCGCGTTGGCGAAGAGGATGCGACCCTCGACGTCGATCGTGATGATGCCGCTGCGGATGTTCTTGAGCACGTCTTCGGCCTGCAGCTTCATGACGGCGAGCTGCTGTGCGAGCGCCTCGCGGTTCACGCCGGCTTCCTGGAGCCGTGCACCGAGGTAGGCGACCCCCAGAGCGGTGACGGCGAAGACACCGAGCTGAAGAATTACGGGAAGCCCGAGCGCGGCGCTCTGAAAGACGATGACGTCGGCGAAGTAGAGAACGTTGCCGAGCGCGGCGATGAGAAGCCCGCCGCCGACGGGGAGCAGGAGCGATGCGAAGGCGGTGACCAGAATGTAGAGCGCGGCGAACGGGGAGAGTGCGCCGCCGGTGATGTGCACGACCGTCGTGATGAGCGCGACGTCGAACAGTGACTGGGTATAGTAGAAGGCCCGGCTCACCAGATTGCGGTACGCGAGAGCGAACCAGGCGGAGAGCGAGGTGAACGCGATCGACGCGAAGAGCGCCAGCGTGGCGAGGAGGGTGTCGCCGGCGGCGGGGCCGTGCCACGCGCTCACGGCCGCGATGAAGATCGCGGATGCGAGCGACAGACGGCCAATGTAGATGAATCGAAGGACGCGGCGGGGCTCGACCATTGATCGGGCGGAGGCTCGTAGTGCGAGAGGCGGCGAGGAGCCTTGCAATCCGCAAGAGTTCCGGTAGCCCGCCGATTAATGCATTTTGCTATACCTGGACGACGACCCACTCCTTCAATGAGTTACGTGGAGAATTCAGAAGTCGCGCTGACGGCGGGCGCGATCGTGCTACGACTCATCGCGGTGTTGGTGATCGTTCTGGCGAACGCCTTCTTCGTGGCCGCCGAACTGTCGCTCGTGAGCGCGCGACGGTCGCGCATCGATGCGCTGGCGGCGCGTGGCGATCGCAGCGCGAAGCTCGTGCAGAAGACCGCGAACGACATCCCGCGCTACCTGTCCGCGGTGCAGCTGGGCGTGACCCTGGCATCGCTCGCACTGGGCTGGGCCGGCGAGACCACGGTGGCGTCGCTGATCGCAACCTTGTTCGAGCGCCTCGGCTTCGGCTCGGCCGCGGTGGTCTCACACGCGGCGGCGACCGTCATCATCGCCTTCGTCACGATCACGTTTCTGCACATCGTGATCGGCGAGCTCGTTCCGAAGTCGATCGCGTACGCGAATCCGGAATCTACCAGCCGCTGGCTCGTGCGTCCGCTGCGCTGGTTCGCGAAGCTCGCGCTGCCCGTAACCTGGCTGCTCAACGGAGCCGCGAATGCGCTCCTGCGGCTGCTCGGCGTGACTCAGGTAACGGACAGCGAGCGTGCACACTCGCCCGAGGAGCTGCGGCTGCTCGTCACGCAGACGCGCGCGCACGGAATGATCAACGAGAGCGATGCGCAGATGCTCGCGGGTGTGTTCGACTTCCATCAAAAGAAGGCGCGCGACGTGATGCGTCCGCGAACCGAGATCGTGGCGATTCCGGCGACGGCGACACAGGAAGAGGTGTGGGCCGTGGTGCGACAGGAGCGCTACTCGCGCTATCCGATCTACGGCGAGGATCTCGACGACCTGGTCGGTGTGTTTCTGGCGAAGGATCTCTGGCTCTACGACGGAAAGCAGCCGTTCACCGTGCAACAGTTCGTGCGAGAGGCGCTCTACATTCCCGATACGCGGCCGGCGGAGCGCGTGCTCGATGACCTTCGGAAGACGCGTGCGCACATGGCGATCGTGCTCGACGAGTTCGGCGGTACGGCGGGAATCGTGACGATGGAGGATCTCGTCGAGGAAGTGATCGGCGACATAGCGGACGAGTACGACGTGGCGCAGCGCGAGGCGCTCGAGATGAATGGCGTGCTCGAGCTGTCAGGGTCGATGTCGCTGATCGACGTGCGCTCGGATCACGGAGTGAAGATTCCGGAGGGAAGCTGGTCGACGCTCGGCGGCTACGTCTTCTCGCGGATCGGGCGACTTCCGCGTGTGGGCGATCGCGTACCGTTCGCGGGTGGCGAGCTCGAGGTGGTGGCGATGGATTCACGCCGCGTGGCAGCCGTGCGCGTGCATCGCGCGCCCGAGCCGGTAGTCGCGCGCGAGAACGGCGCCGCTGGCGAGAACGGCGCTGCGTGAGCGAAGAGCTGGAGGTGACGGAAAGGGTCGCGATCCCGCGGGATGAGCTCACGATCCGCGCGAGCCGCTCCGGAGGCGCGGGAGGCCAGCACGTGAATACCTCGTCCACGCGAATCGAGCTTCTGTGGAACGCGGCGCAGTCGCGCGCGCTGCCGGACGATGTGCGGGAGCACGTGCTGCAGCGGCTGCGAACGCGCACGAATGCGGACGGATTCATCCGGATCGTGTCGAGCGAACATCGGAGTCAGCTTCGCAATCGTGAGGCGGCGGAGGAACGACTTGTGAAGCTGGTGCGCGGTGCGCTCGCGATTCCGCGCCAGCGCAGAAAGACGGCTCCGACGCGCGCGAGCAAGGAGGCGCGGCTCGAGGCGAAGAAGCGCCGCTCCGAGATCAAGAAGCGGCGCTCACGCGAAGAGTTCGATTAGCCTGCGGGCTCGCGCGCTAGGAGGACGCGGACGCGGCCGTTGTCTGCGCGGGTGCAGCCTCGTCGCTCTCGATCCCGCCTGCGCGCGCCGCGGCATCCGGTGGCTCCGAGGGCGTGCGATACCAGTATGCCACCGCCGCGAGAAAGATTCCCACCATGATGCGCGCGCCCACGCGCAGTCCCACCGCATCGATCGTGAACGTCTGCACGAGCGCCTTGTAGCCGGCATAGAACGCGAGTCCGAGTCCAACCGCGCGCCAGAGCCCCACGTGGCGGAAGCGGCCGGCGAAGATGAGCGCGAGCCCGGCAAGTGCGTAGTAGATGATGAGAGCGAACGACGCGGTATCGGGTGACCACGCGTCGACGAGCTCCTGTCGCACCCAGATGAACGCGGCGCCAATCGCGAGCCCGCCCACGAGCAAGGCGAGCGACTTGTCTTCGGCCGTCGCGGGAAACGCCTGCCTCACCGTGTATGCGAGCAACGCCCATGCGCCGACGACCGCGAGCGCACACATCGACGGAGTCGTCAGGAACGGCGTGTAGCCGTACGCACCGCGGCTCGCCAGCAGAAAGAACGTCCATGCCGACGCGACGATGAGCCCGATGAAGATCGGCACCAGGAGCAGCCTCGCCTTCGTCGAGCGCAACACGATCGTGAACAGCGCTACGTCGAGTGCCAGAGCGCCGATGCAGCGCGTGTCGTAGTTCACGAGATAGGTGAAGATCGCGAGACCGCTGGCGATCGCGGCGACGAAGAGGTGATCGGCCCGCTCATCCTCGTCTTCCCACGCGAGCAGGGCGGCGACCACGGTGAGCGCGGCGGCCGCAAGCGCCTGAATGGAGCGATCGTTGGCGGAGACCAGCGTCGCGAAGAGAAATCCGAGCGGCACCACGATGTTGCCGATCACGAGCCATCGTTTATCCGTCTCGAGCTCGCGCGCGATGAGATAGGAGGCAAGAATTCCGACGAGTGATACCGCCACCTCCAAGGTTCTCGCGTGGGCGGAGTAGCCGAGTGTCGCGATGCACGCGAGCAGGAGAAACGAAAGGGCGAGCTTGGAGCGCAACGTGTCGCGCGCGAACAGCAACCCCGACGCCGCGCACGCGAAGGCGAAGATCACCGGCGCGTGCGTCGCGACCCAGCGGTTGTCGAGAACGTGCGGTCCCTCGGCCGCAGCGACGACGTACACGACCGCGCCGATCACCGCGAGCCACAGCACAGGGCGCCACCCACGCTCGCGAATGGCGAAGAGGCCGAGCGAGATCACCACCCACCCGTACATGAGGAGCTGTACCGCGCTGCCCGGCTCGCGCGCGGTGACGAACGGCGCCAGCATCGCACCGGCGAATCCTATCGCGAAGAGCGTGCGTTCTTCCGACGTGAGCGCGAGTGCGGCGAGTGCGGCGGAGGCGATCACCGCGATCGTGAGCGCGGCGATGGTGCTGATCACCTGGAGATACGGCCCGGCCGCCCACGAATCGACGTGCACGATCGCGAGCGACAGCGCGAGGAGCACGTTGCCGAATCGCACGTCCCGATGCTCCCTGACCCACAGGCCCACGCCGGCCACGAGAATCGCACCGACGAATCCAAGCACGACACGAACGGTGGGACCGAGTAGCCCGTGCTGGATCGCCCACGACAGAAAGGTTCCGACACCCATCAGAATGGCGAGCGATGCGACGGCGATCGTGCCGTAGCGGCCGAAGAGCTTCTCGAGATCGATGTCGGGCGCCTGCGGGCGGCCGACGGTTGGTTCGCGGCGCGGCGGAGGGGGAGGCGGTACCGGCTTCGCAGCAGGAGCTTCAGCGGCTGGTGCCGCCTCGAGCGGCTCCTCGAACCGGGGAGATTCGGCCATGACGACTCTTGGCGCGGGCGGAGGAGACGTCGCTCTTCCATTCGACCGCAGCTCTTCCCTCAGTGCGCCAATCTGCTCGTACAGTGCCCGAACGTGCCGTTCGAGGACCGCGATTCGTTGTTCGTCCGCCATCGCTCCCTCTCTGAAGCTGCTCGAACGAGTGCGGCGGCACGCGCGAGCGGGCGGCCGTACTCGTCGACGCTGGCCTGACTACTTGATAATCGTCACCACTGATGTTGCTGTCTGCGTCACCGGAATCACGATGCCGGCCGCCTTCACTGTCTCACTCATCGTCTGCGTGGACGTGGAGCCGAGGTAGACACCATTTGTACCGATGTAGTACATCGCCTCGCCGGTGCCCGTGCCATCCATCGAGATCTGCTGATTTGACTGAGACTGCGTCCCGGCGATCACCAGCGTCGACGTCCGGTGGACGCGCCACGCCGGTTGCCCCGCGACCGTCGTATCGCCGATCACCTTCGACACCGTGATCGTCGATGTCTTCAGCGTGTTTCCATCCTTCGAGAAGTTCTGCGTGGCCGTGTCCGTCCACGTGGTGTTCGCGCCCGCCGTCGCCGGCAGCGTGAGAAGGAAGTGAGCCATGCTCGCCACGATCGATTCGCGATCCACTCCATCGGTGGACTTCGTGTCCGAGCTGAAGGTCAGCACCTTCCCCGACGGCAGCATCTCGCCGCTCACCTTCGTCCCCTGCATCACCTTCACGTCCGGGAGCTGCACCGCCAGATTCGAGCTCATGTTCACGGAGTCGAGTGTCACCGCGAAGTGCAGCGTGTCCTTGTCCGACAGCGTGGTCTTGGAGCCGGGCCCCTGCAGCGACACGGTCACCTGCTGCTCGTTCGTGATGACCCCTGACGTCTTCTGCCCGTTCTGCTCCTGCGAGCGCTCGACCGTGGAGTGCAGCCGGTAATGCTGCAGCGAGGGCGAGTAGTGGATCTGGCCGAGGGCGGGAAGCGTGCTCGCGACAAGCAGCATCGCGATATGGCGAACGATGATCATACTCTGCTCCTGAGCGACGGACGGCCCCTGCGCAGGGCGGTGGGCGATCTG